>CAXTYQ010000051.1:0-23741 GCA_964248505.1 uncultured Acidobacteriaceae bacterium | reverse complement strand
GGCGATGGTGTTGCTATCAGTCCGGTGGGTGTATCGGGCGGCGCGGGGGCGGGAGGGCTTGGGGATGGGCGATGTGAAGTTGCTGGCGATGATTGCGGCGTTCCTGGGGTTCTGGCCGGCAGTCTTGGCGATGTTTCTTGGGGTGATGTTTGGGGCGGTGTATGCGGTGTATCTTGTGGCGCGGGGGCGGGCGGGGGCGGGGACGCGGCTGCCGTTTGGGAGTTTCCTGGGGCTGGGTGGTCTGGTGGCAGGGCTGTTTGGGCGGGGGATTCTGAGGTGGTACGGATCTTTGCTGTGAGGATTTGGGAGGGAGGCTGGGGAGGGAAAGCGGCGGCGTGGGTTTGACGGAGCGAAACTCACGGTACTTCCGTGCTGGGATCGTGCGTGGGGGTAATTGACACTCTGTCCCACCGCTCATAGTCTCGGAGGTGACGATGCAAACTTATCCTTATGTCTGGAATTACTTGCCGCTGGTGTTGCAGATCGTGGCGGCGTTGGGGCTGGCCGGGTTTATGGTCGGAGCGTCGTTTTTGATTGGCAAGCACAAGAACTCGCGGACGAAGGCGGGGGCGTACGAGTGCGGGATGGACCCGGTGGGGGATGCGCGCGGGCGATTTTCCGTGCGGTTCTATATGGTGGCTATGCTGTTTATCCTGTTCGACGTGGAGGCGGTGTTTATGCTGCCGTGGGCGGTGATCTTTCGGCGTTTGCCGGGGCTTACGGGGTCGCGGATGTTTGGATTTTGGGAGATGCTGGTGTATTTGGGGTTTGTGGCGGTGGGGCTGTTTTATGTGTGGAAGAAGGGCGTTCTGAACTGGGCGAGCGACAAGGGAGATCTGTGATTGCGATGAGCGCGGGCTTGTTTGGGAAGGACGCGGTGTTTGCGGCGCATGGGGAGAATGCGGCGGTGCGGGCGATCGGGGAGATGGCGACGGACGCGAAGTTTGATCGCGGCGAGCTGACGTTGACGGTCGCGCCTGGGAGCATTGTGGCGGCGGCGCGGGCGGTGCAGACGGCGGGGTACAACTTCCTAGAGGATGTGACCGCGGTGGATTGGCTGCCGACGGAGCCGCGGTTTCAGATCGTGTATCACATACTTTCGCACGCAAGGAAAGAGCGGGTGCGGTTGGTGGCGCGGGTGGATGGCGGCAATCCGGTGATCGATTCGATCACGGGTGTTTGGCCTTCGGCGAACTTTTACGAGCGCGAGATCTTTGACCTGTTTGGCGTTTCTTTCAGTGGACACCCCCGGTTGACGCGGATCATGATGCCGCTCGACTGGGAGGGCCACCCGTTGCGCAAGGACTACCCCGTGGAGGGATATCGCTGATGGCTACGTTTGCACCGCCGCCTGGCACCGAGTTGATTCCGGATGTGGAGGACGTCTTAGACGCGTCGAAGGGCAAGGAGCATGGCTCGGATCCGGTTTCGGATCAGACGATGGTCTTGAACATGGGTCCGCAGCACCCGTCGACGCACGGTGTGTTGCGGTTGGTGCTGGAGATTGACGGCGAGGTGGTGGTCTCGTGCGCTCCGGATATTGGGTATCTGCACACGGGGATTGAGAAGACGTGTGAGGCGAAGTTTTACCAGCAGGTGGTGCCGCTGACCGACCGGATCGACTACTTGTCGCCGATGTCGAACAACCTGTGCTATTGCCTGGCGGTTGAGAAGCTTTTGGGGCTGGAGATTCCGGAGCGCGCGCAGTGGATGCGGGTGTTGCTGAATGAGCTGACGCGGATTTCATCGCACCTGGTGTGGCTGGCGACGCATGCGCTCGACCTGGGTGCGTTGACGATGTTTTTGTACTGCTGGCGGGAGCGCGAGGATGTTTCGCGGATCTATGAGAATGTTTCGGGCCAGAGGATGATGAGTTCGTACTTCCGGATCGGTGGCCTGGCGCTCGAGCCGCCGCTCGATTTCTTTCGGTTGGTGCAGACCTTTATTCACCGGATGCCGGGGCGGATCGATGAGTACGAGAACATGCTCACCGGCAATCCGATCTGGATGGGGCGGCTGAAGGAGGTGGGGTACTTGTCGCCGGCCGACGCGGTTGCGCTGGGTGTGACGGGGCCGCCGATGCGGGCTTCGGGCATCGACTGGGATTTGCGGCGGGATATGCCGTACACGAGCTACGAGAAGTTTCAGTTCAAGGTGCCGGTGTCGGACCGCGGGGATGTGTGGGCGCGGTACACGGTGCGGATGGAGGAGATGCGGGAGTCGGTGAAGATCTGCCAGCAGGCGCTGGATGGGATGCCGGGAGGGCGGATTGTGGCGGATGCGCCGAAGATCATACTTCCGGGGCGGGAGAAGATGAAGACGGAGATGGAGTCGATGATCCATCACTTCAAGATTGTGACGGAGGGGTTTGCCGTGCCGGCGGGCGAGGTGTTTCAGGCGATCGAGAGTCCGCGGGGCGAGATGGGGTACTACGTGGTGTCAGACGGGACGGCGAAGCCTTACCGGGTGCATATGCGGAACCCGAGTTATGCGACGTTGCAGGCGCTTGAGACGATGTGCAAGGGTCGGCAGCTGGCGGATGTGGTGGCCGTGATTGGGAGTATTGATATTGTTTTGGGGGAGATTGATCGGTAGGTGGACGTCCGTTCAATATCGCGTGTGGCTGGCCTCGCGATACTATGCGTGTCCTTCTCCTTCTCGAGTGTCGACGCGAAGACAAAGGTCTTCAACGCAGCATGGTGGCATATGACGCAGGACGAGCAGCGAACAGGGTTTGTACTTGGTTTTTTTGACTGTCCCTCCGCATCGCGTTTAGTAAGTGGAGCGTCCTCAGCCGACTATATAAGCTGGGTAGACAGGTCTTTGGAACCGAGTAGCAGGAGTTCGCATTGGACCATTCCCGCAATCCTGCGCCGCGCCTCAAGGTCGATGCCTGCTCGTCCCGTCTCAGCTGGCGGAGAGGTTTACAACGAAAAACATGGCTGGCTTGATGGGGAATGGTGGGGAGATGCGACCCACGGAGATGCAGGAGAAAAGGTTGGGTACGTCGAAGGATTTCTCGCTTGCAGTTCCAACAACGTAGTTCATAGGGAAGTAAGTATGTACGTCGTTGCTTTGGATCGGCATTTTAGTAAGCCTGCGAACGAGAACGACAAAATCGCGGATGCGCTTGAGGCCTATCTCAAAGGAGAGAAGCTTCGATGATGCGGACACAGCTTGGAACAGAGCTTGTGGGGGAGGCATCGGCATGAGACTTAAAGATAAAGTTGCGGTGGTAACGGCGGCGGGCAGAGGCATAGGGCGAGCGATTGCGCTCGGTCTGGCGCGGGAAGGAGCCACCGTCTTCATCAACTATCAGAAGGACGCGGAGTCGGCCGGAGATGTTGTCAGGCAGATTGAGGCAGGCGGCGGTAAGGCCTTTGCGGTTCAGGCAGACGTAAGCAGAGTCGAGGACATCCGGGCATTTTTTGCTGAGGTCTCGGCGCACGCGCCAGAGATCGACATCCTGGTAAACAATGCAGGAACCGCCTCAACCAAGCCGGAGCCGTTGGGATCGGTCGATCTGGACGAGTATGACCGCATCTTCAATCTGAATACGCGAGGCTTGTTCTTTACGTCGCAAGAGGCTTTGAGATTGCTTCGCGATGGAGGGCGGATCGTAAACATCTCGAGTGTGGCCTCTCGTATGACGGCACCGGGCCGAGCCGTTTACGCCGGGACAAAAGGGGCGATTGAGGCGTTTACGCGGGTGTGGGCGGCAGAGTTGGGAGGCCGGGGGCTTACGGTGAATAGCGTATCTCCAGGGATCGTCGAGACCGATCGTTTAAAGGCTCAGCTTTCATCAGAGATGCGTGCGAGTTTTATTGGCCAGAGCCGCTGGCCCGGATCGGTCAGCCGGAGGACATCGCCGATATTGTGGTTTTTCTCTGCAGCGACGGAGGCCGTTGGATCACGGCGCAGAATTTGGTCGCCGCGGGGGGCCTTGGTTGATCAGTGAGGGCGTGAGAGCTGAGCTTTGGACGTCTTGGGCTTCCCTGCTCCGGTCGTATGCGGGGGCGCATGGGTTGAACTCGGCGCAGCATGCGGTGGTGGAGGTGGGGGCGGAGGAGATTCTGGTGCGGGTGGGGAGTCGGTGGCTTCTGTTTACGCACACGGCGATGCGGACGAGTGAGGATGGGGTCGAAAGCTTTGCGTTTGAGGAGGACGGGACGGTTTGGATCGGCGGTAGTATGGAGGAGATGGATATGGCTGCCGAGCGTCTGGCGCGGGAGTTGATGTCGGGTTCGCAGTGAGGAATTTTGAACCGAGGAGCGTGGACCGTGAACAACACGCAGCTTTATCTGAGTATCGGCTTGCCTATCATGGTCTTCATTCTCACCTGGTTGGCCAATCGTGCTGAGATGAACCGTCATATTGATCGGATCGATCGCAATCTGGAATCGGTTCGATCGGAGTTGGCGGCGATCCGGAACGACCATCACAAGGACCTCGTTTCGCTGATGAGTTACATGGTTCCGTTGCACGAGCGGATGGCAAAGTTGGAATCGCAGAAGTAGGGTGCAGGACGAAAGCGAGATTCAGGGATCTGTCCGTCTCGCGCAACGATCCGACTGTTTGCGCTCTGGTCGAGATAGGTTCGTCATTAAGCAAGGATTAGAGGAGCGGCATGAGCACAGTTGCCAATACGATGTTTTCGCCGGAGATGGCGGCGCGGTTTGACCACCTGGTGACGATTTATCCGCTGAAGCGGTCGGCTCTGGTGCCGATGCTTTTGTATGCGCAGGATGAGGTGGGGTATGTGTCGGACGCGGTGGTGCGGGAGATTGCGGAGCGGATTGGGATTGCGGAGCTCGACGTTCGGAATGTGTTGAGTTACTACTCGATGCTGCGGACGGAGCCGGCGGGCAGGTTTAACGTCCAGGTGTGCACGAATATCAGCTGCATGCTGCGGGGCGGGTACGAGATTTTGGACCACTGCAAGGCGAAGTTGGGGATCGGGCACAAGCAGGTGACGCGGGACGGGTTGTTTTCGCTCGAGGAGGTGGAGTGCATTGGAGCGTGCTGCTGGGCTCCGGCGATCCAGATCAACTATGAGTTTTACGACGACCTGACGCCGGCGAAGGTGGACGCGATTCTGGCCGAGTACCGCGCGGGCACGGGAAAGGATGTGAAGTAAGCGATGCCGACCGATGTGTCTCATCCGGAGGAAGTGATTGTCTTGAAGCGGCGGTTTGGCCAGGGTGCGGCCGAGATCGACCGGTACGTGGAGCTGGACGGCTACAAGGCTGTCCAGATGGCGTTGGAGCAGGGGCCGGAAAAGATGCCCGGGTGGATTATCGACACGATGAAGGCGTCGGGGCTGCGCGGGCGGGGCGGTGCCGGGTTTCCGACCGGGATGAAGTGGAGCTTTGTGCCGAAGCAGTCGGAGAAGCCGAAGTATGTGTTGGTGAACGGCGACGAGAGTGAGCCGGGGACGTGCAAGGACCACGTGATTTTCTTGCATGATCCGCATGCGGTGATTGAGGGGACGATGATTGCGGGTCTGGCGATCGGGGCGAAGGTGGGGTTTATCTATCTTCGCGGCGAGTACAGGTATCTTCTGAAGATTATGGAGAAGGCGGTCGCGGACGCGTATGCGAAGGGGTTTTTGGGCAAAAACATCTTTGGCCGCGAGGGTGTGGACTTTGACATTGTGACGCAGACCGGCGCCGGGGCGTACGAGGTGGGCGAGGAGTCGGCGTTGATGGAGTCGCTCGAGGGCAAGCGTGGGATTCCGCGGATCAAGCCTCCCTTCCCTGCTGTGGTGGGCCTGTATGGGGGGCCGACGGTGATCAACAACGCGGAGACGATTGCGAGCGCGCCGCACATTTTGCTGATGGGTGGCGAGGCGTACGCGAAGTTGGGGTCGGAGCGGAACGGGGGGACGCGGCTGTTCGGGATCTCGGGGCATGTGGAGCGGCCGGGGGTGTATGAGCTGCCGATGGGATACAACATGAAGCGCGCGATCTACGAGGTGGCGGGCGGGGTGAAGGGTGGACGGGCGCTGAAGGCGGTGGTTCCGGGCGGGTCGAGCTGCCCGGTGCTGCTGCCGGAGGAGATTGATGTGGGCCTGGATTTCGACCAGATGGCGAAGGCGGGGACGATGCTGGGGTCGGGCGGGATTGTGGTGCTGGACGAGACGGTGTCGATGGTCGAGTTTGCCCTGCGGGTGATTAAGTTTTACCAGCACGAGAGCTGCGGTTGGTGCATTCCGTGTCGCGAGGGGACGGACTGGATCAAGAAGACGCTGACGCGGGTGTACGAGGGCGGGGGGTCGAAGAAGGATGTCGACAACGTGCAGTACCTGGCTGAGAACATGATGGGCCGGACGTTTTGCCCGCTGGGCGACGCGGCGGCGATGCCGACGATTGCGTTTGTAAAGAAGTTCCGGAGGGAGTTTGAGGAGTATATCGAGGGGCGTCGGGCGGGGGTTCCGTTGATTACGGAGCAGATGTTGGTGGGGGCTGGGCACTGAGGCCGGGGGAACTTATTCGTTTGCTGAAGCAGAATGGATGGTATGAGGTAAAGCAGACGGGCAGCCACATTCACCTTCGACATGCTGTGCGCACGAATACCCTGATCGTTCCTTATCACGCCAGCAAGGATCTAGGAATCGGTTTGGCACAGAAGCTACTGAAGCAGGCAGGTTTACGATGGAACGAACTTATTTGGTGGTGTTTGAAAAAGGCGTCGATAGCTGGAGCGCGTTTGCTCCGGACGTTGCGGGCACGGGAGGTCTAGGCGATTCTTTCGAGGAGGCGCGTGTGAGTCTTCGTGAAGGAATCGGCTACATGCTTGAGGACGCCTCCGAACGTGGGCTTCCTCTGCCGGAGGCTCTCTCGACCAGCGTCGATTTTTCTGAGTTCGACCCAAATCCCGCTGGGAGTCAGTATGTGATTGAGTGGCTCACGATCGATCTTCCGGAGCGGACTTCGATGTTGAAACAAACGGATCAGCAGGCAGCGTGATGCATATGTTTCACGGTAAAGGAGATCGAGGTTACAGAATGCGAAAGTTGATTACGGAGCAGATGTTGGTAGGGGCTGGGCACTGAGGCCGGGGGAGATTATTCGTTTGCTGCAGGCGGATGGATGGTTTGAAGTGAAACGTACCGGAAGCCACATTCATTTCCGACATGCGGTCAAGATAGGATTGGTTATTGTTCCGTTCCACTCGGGGAAGGATCTTGGCAAGCTCGCTTACTCTATTCTGAAACAGGCAGGTCTGCGATGAAACATACCTACATGGTCGTGTATGAGCGGGTGGCTGAGGACAACTGGGGTGGATGGGCGCCGGATATCGGCGGTGCGGTGGGCGCGGGGGACAGCTTGGAGCTTGCGCGTGCGAGTTTGCGCGAAGGCATCCTGATCCAGTTGGAGGATTTAGGCGAGCGAGGACACGGAGCGCCCCCGGCCACTGCGAGCAGCATCGATTTTGCGGAGTTCGACCCCGACCCCTCCCGAAGCCACTACGAGATTGAATGGATGACCGTCGATCTTTCGGAGCGGACTTCAATCTCGAAACAGACGGATCAGCAGGCAGCCTGATGCATGTGTTTTTGACCGTGAAGGAGATCGAGGTTACAGAATGCGAGAGCTGATTACGGAGCAGATGTTGGTGGGGCCGGGCACCAGGAGTGAAGCAAAGAGACCTCCTCAAGCTGGTCAAGAAGGATGGATGGCAATACAGCTACTCGAAGGGCGGCCATGACCATTACGTGCACGCTACAAAGCCCGGCAAAGTGACGATTTACGGTCACCCTTCGGATGAAGTTGCACCGAAGACGCTTGTAAGTGTTCTGAAACAGACAGGTTTGCGATGATGAGAAAGTATCCGGCGATCTACGAGTGGGCGGGAAAGAACTTTGCGGGACATGCGCCCGATGTTCCGGGTTGTATAGCGACGGCGAAGACGCTCCCGAAGATGCGCGTCTTGTTGAAGGGAGCTTTGGAGGCGCATTTGCAATGGTTAGAGGACGACGGTGATGCGATCCCCGCTGCGTCTCCGACGGTCGTTGTCGATCTGAAGAACGATCCGGAGTTTCCGAATCCTCCTGGGTATTATGTTGTTGTCGAGCACCTGGAAGTCACGATACCGAGAAAGAAGCGCGCACCGAGTCGCCGGACATCGGCCGGTGAGTTGACCGCAGCGTGAGGACGCAGTGAGGAAGTCTATGGACCGAACCTAGAACGATGCCGCTGAACGGGAAAGAGATTATCCGTAGGATCGAAGCGGTCGGTTGGCACTTTCTTCGGCAGGAGGGCAGTCATCGCGTCTACATTCACGATTCGGCGCCAGGCATTATTGTTGTGCCTATGCACAAAGGCGACTTGAAGATTGGGACAGAAAGAGACATTCTCAAGAGGGCGGGTCTGCTATGAAGAAGACGTTTCTGGTGGTTTATGAGAAGGGAAAGCGAAACTACAGCGGCTTTGCTCCGGATGTGGAAGGTTGCGGATCGATGGGGGAGACCCTCGAAGAGATGCGGGCAAATCTACGGGAAGCTCTGGAACTTTACATGGAGACGTCTAGCGAGCTTGGGCTCAGTCTTCCCGAACCGAAGATTCGTACAGTGACTCTTCCCATTGAAGGCGAAACGGATCCGAACACCACGTACGTTGTCGAACACCTCTCGATCTCGGTCCCACGCCCGCGTCCCAAACCCACTTCAGCGACTCGCAGCACAAAGACGCCCAGACGCCGCGCGATGCAGGCGGCATAAGGATCCTATGCCAGATGTAAATTTTACTGTTGATGGACGCCAGATTACCGCACCTGCGGGGACGCTTTTGATTGAGGCGTGCAAGAGTGCGGGGATTGAGATTCCGGCGTTTTGCTACTACCCCGGGCTGAGCCTGCAGGCGGCTTGCCGGATGTGTGTGGTGAAGATTGAGAAGATGCCGAAGCTGCAGACGGCGTGTACGACGCCGGTGGCGGAGGGCATGGTGATTCTGAGCGAGACGCCGGAGATTGCTCAGGCGCGCAAGGCGACGTTGCAGCTGCTGCTGGGCAATCATCCGCTGGACTGTCCGGTGTGCGACGCGGGGGGCGAGTGCGAGTTGCAGGATATGACGTTCAAGTATGGGGCGGCGGACTCGTTTTATGCGGAGCCGAAGAACCATCGCGAGGAGCAGAGGTGGTCGCCCGTGGTGTTTTTCGATCGTCCGCGATGCATTCTTTGCTATCGGTGTGTGCGCATGTGCGGCGAGGGGATGGATGTGTTTGCTCTGGGGATCCAGAACCGTGGGGCGGCGTCGGTGATTGCGCCGAATGTTCCGCCGTCGGAGAGCTCGGACGCTTTGGCGCATGTGGATTGCGAGCAGTGCGGGATGTGTATCGATGCGTGCCCGGTGGGCGCGTTGACTTCGGGGACGTACCGGTACAAGACGCGGCCGTGGGAGATGAACCACGTCGCGACGGTCTGCACGCACTGCGGCGATGGTTGCAAGGTGACGCTGGGCGTGCGATCGACGGCCCAGGGAAGCGAGATTGTGCGCGGCGACAATCGCGACAAATCCGGGATGAACGGGGATTTTCTGTGCAACAAGGGACGGTACGCGTTTGATTTTGCGAACAACGAGGACCGGATCACGGAGCCGATGGTGCGGCAGACGGATGGGACGCACAAGCGCGTGTCTTGGGAGGTGGCGCTTGACCATGTGGGGAGGCGGTTCCGTGAGCTGCGGGATGGGCGGGGCGGGCGATCGATCGGTGTGATCGGGTCGAACCGGACGACGAATGAAGAGGCGTATTTGCTGCAGAAGTTCGCTCGGACAGTGCTCGGGACGAACAATATCGACCATCACCGGACGGCCGATTATGCGGGGTTTGCGGAGGCGATGGCCGGGCACGGAGATCGGGCTGCGTCGCAGCGCGACAACCAGGTGTCGCCGGCGGTGTTGCTGGTGGGGGGCGATCCGTCGAATCAGAGTCCGTTGACGGCGTGGAATCTGCGGTCGGATGTGCGGCTGAACCGGGCTCGCTTGTATGTGGCGAACTCGGAGGAGATCAAGCTGAGGCGACAGGCGAAGGCGTTTCTCCGTGTACCTCCGTTCGGGTACGGTGCGCTGGCCAGCTATCTGGGCGGGGATGAGGGCGCGGGTGCGAGCGCGGGGGAGGATCGCGAGAAGCTCGAGGGGTTTCGTGAGGCGTTGCGTGCCGAGGAGAGTTTGCTGATCTTGATTGGGCCGGAGATCCACGGTGCGGAGTTGAAGCGGACGGTCGAGTTTGGGTTGTCGTTTCCAAATGCGAAGCTGGCGCTCCTGGCGGGGTATGTGAACTCGCGCGGGGCGGCCGATATGGGGTTGCTGCCGGACCGGTTGCCGGGGTACGTCGCCAGCCCTGAGGCGGGGATGGACATGCTCGAGATGTTTGACGCCGCTGGGCGTGGGGAGATTTCGGCCTTGTATGTGGTCGGGGCGAATCCGGTGGGGCGTTTCGGGGTGGATCCGGCGGCGTTGCGAGGGACGTTTGTTGTGGTTCAGGAGATGTTTTTGACCGAGACGGCGGCGTTGGCGGATGTGATTTTGCCGGCGGCGAACTTGTATGAGAAGTCGGGGACGGTGACGAACTCGTACGGCGACCTGCAGAAGGTGTCGAAGGCGGGGGATCGCGCGGGGGTGCGCACGGATTTCGAGATGATGGTGCGAATCGCCGACAAGATGGGCGCGGATGTGCGGGCGCTGGTGCCGTTCGGCACGGGTGTGCGGGCGGATATGGGGCAGACGCGTGGGGCGCAGTCGGGCGAGGCGGACCGGCATGCGGTGTGGCTGACGGCGAACAACCTGGAGCCGCGGCTGAGTCCGTTTGATCCGTTTGCGATCACCGATGAGATCCAGCGGGTGGTGCCGGGGTACGACATGTTGCGCTTGCAGATGTTGAGCGGCAACGACCAGCATCTGCAGCCCGCGGCGAGTTTGGTTGAGATTCAGCCGGCTGCTCGGCGGGATCTCGTGCTGCCGGCGAACGATTCGCTGTTTACGTCGGGGACCTTGGGGCGCTACTCGCCGATGCTGAGTGATATTCAGAGTTTCCAGAGTCGGACGGAGGCGGAGTTGAACCAGGCGGCGGACTGACGAGGGGCGAGGAGTGCGAGGAGGGGCGAGCTTTTAGCTGTTAGCCTCTAGCTAAAGGCTTGATTTGAGTGCGGCGCAAGGACGGCAGGAGCTAAGAGCTAGGAGCTAAGAGCTAGAAGCTAAGAGCTAAATTGAATCCTATGATCCAACACCCTACATTGCTTACCTTTTTTCTTATCACGATCGCGAAGATTGCGGTTGTGTTGGTGATTACGCTGACGGCTGTCGCGTATACCGTCCTTCTGGAGCGGAAGGTGCTGGGCCGGATGCAGAACCGGTGGGGGCCATCGCGGACGGGGCCGTTTGGTTTGCTGCAGCCGTTGGCGGACGGGATCAAGCTGTTCATGAAGGAGGATCTGACGCCGTTGGCGGCGGAGCGTCCGTTGTTTATCGCGGCGCCGTTGATTGCGCTTGCGTGCGCTCTGATTTCGATTTCGGTGGTGCCGTTTGGGCCGATCTTTCAGGTGAAGGGTGTTGATTTGTTCGACATTTCGGACATCAACATCGGCTTGCTGGTGATCTTGGGGATTACGTCGATCGGCGTGTATGGGATTGCGCTTTCGGGTTGGAGCTCGAACAACAAGTACGCTCTCTTGGGGTCGTTGCGCGCGACTTCGCAGATGATTTCGTATGAGCTGGCGCTGGGTTTGTCGCTGGTTGGCGTGGTGATGCGGGCTGGGTCGTTGCGTCTGCGGGACATTGTGGCGAGCCAGAACGCGCATGGGATGCTGTCGTGGAATGTGTTTGGCGGGTTCCAGATTGTGGCGTTTGTGATTTACCTTTTGGCGGCGTATGCGGAGACGAACCGGGCGCCGTTCGATCTGCCGGAGGCGGAGAGCGAGTTGACGGCCGGGTACCACACTGAGTATTCGTCGATGAAGTTTGCGATGTTTTTCATGGCCGAGTACGCGAATATGCTGACGGTCTCGTGTGTGGCGACGCTGTTGTTTTTTGGTGGCGCGTCGAGTCCGTTTGGGCACTTGATTCCGGCGTTCGGGCCGGCGCTCTTGCAGGCGATTTTTCCGATCTTGTGGTTTGTCCTCAAGGTTTTCGCGTTTATTTTTCTGTATATCTGGATCCGGGCGACGGTTCCGCGGTTTCGGTATGACCAGCTGATGAGCTTTGGATGGAAGTTTCTCCTGCCGGTGGCGATGGCAAATATTGTGGTCACGTCGCTGGCCCTGGCGCTTTACGATCACCGGTTCTAGATCGGCCAGGGCAGATGGTGCGCCCGGTTAGGGCTTTGCTCGATTACAATCAGGGCACACCAACGCCACCGGCGGTTCGCGGCTTATCCGATCCCTGAGTTTTGCTTGTCTGTTCTGAAGGAGACGCAGCAAACCCATCATGCAACTTGCTTTGTTTGTCATCTTCGGTGCGCTTGCGGTCTTGGGAGCGCTCAATCTGCTCCTGCAGAGACATCCGATCAACAGCGCCCTGTCGTTGGTGGTGGTGATGATCTCGCTGGCTGTGTTGTATTGGTCGCTGGGCGCGGAGTTTTTGGCGGCGGCGCAGGTGATCGTGTACTCGGGCGCGGTGATGGTGTTGTTTGTGTTTGTGATTATGCTTTTGAACGCGGGCGAGGAGGAGCGCACGACGGGGAGCCGGGCGGCGTACCTGGCCGGATTTCCGGGGGCCGCGGCGATCTTTTGCCTGCTCTCGTTTGTGTTTTTGTCGGAGGGCCGGGCCTTGGGTGTGGCGCGGCTCGGCGAGTATCTGACGGGCGCGGTTTCGAATATTACGGAGATCTCGACTGTTTTGTTTACGCGGCTGCTCCTGCCGTTTGAGGTGACGTCCATTTTGATTCTGGTGGCGATTCTTGGAGCCGTTGTGCTTGCACGGAAGGAGCCCTGAGCCGAGCGATGACTAACGCCGTTCCCATTGCGTGGTACCTGATTCTTGCCGCGATCCTGTTTTCGACGGGTGTGGCCGCGTTTTTGATCAAGCGCAACATCATTTCGGTGTTTATGTCGATTGAGTTGATGTTGAACGCGGTCAACCTCTCGTTTGTGGCGTTTGCGCACATGTGGCATCAGGTGCAGGGGCAGATCTTTGTGTTTTTTGTGATGGTGGTGGCGGCGGCCGAGGCCGCGGTTGGCTTGGCCATCATTATCGCTATCTTCCGAACACGGCAGACGCTCAACGTCGACCAGATCAACCTGATGAAGCTGTGAGGACCTGTTTGCTCTTTACCTGTGGGACCCGATAGATGCCGACCTCTTTTCTGTGGGCCATTCCGATCTTTCCCTTCGCCGGGTTCCTCTTGAATGGAACAGTTGGGCGGAGGCTCTCGCGCTCGGCTGTTTCAGCGATTGCGCTTCTGTTTACGGCGATTCCGGCGGTTTTGGTGGCTTGGCTCTGGTCGACGATGTTGTCAGGCGGGGTCGGGATGGTCGAGAGTGTGGGCCGGCCTTGGATCGCGATCAGCGGATTTCAGGTGAACTTTTCACTGGCGGTCGATCACCTTACCCTGATTATGCTGGCGGTGGTGACGGGCGTTGGATTTCTGATTCATGTGTATTCGGTTGGGTATATGGCGCATGAGCAGGGGTACTGGCGTTTTTTTGCGTACCTGAATCTGTTTATGTTTTTTATGCTGGTGCTGGTGCTGGCATCGAGTTTTTTGCTGTTGTTTGTGGGGTGGGAGGGCGTCGGTCTGGCGTCGTACTTGTTGATCGGCTTCTATTTCAGGAAGCCGGCGGCGGCGAGGGCTGGGCGGAAGGCGTTTGTTGTGAACCGGGTGGGCGACTTTGGGTTTCTCCTGGCGATGTTCTTGTTGATCGCGCACTTTGGGTCGCTCGACTTTGGGCAGGTGTTTGCGTCGATTGCGCGGCATCCGGAGTGGCATGGCGGATTCCTGACGGCGATCGCGTTGTTGCTGGTGGTTGGAGCGGCGGGCAAGTCGGCGCAGATTCCGCTGTATATCTGGCTGCCGGACGCGATGGAAGGACCGACGCCGGTTTCGGCGCTGATCCATGCGGCGACGATGGTGACGGCGGGGGTTTACCTGGTGGCGCGGTGCCATGCGTTGTTTGACCGGTCGCCGTATGCGTTGGGGGTGGTTGCGATTGTGGGTGCGGCGACGGCCGTGTTTGCGGCGGTGATCGGGACGGTGCAGCAGGACATCAAGCGGGTGTTGGCGTACTCGACGATCTCGCAGCTGGGGTATATGTTTCTGGCCTGCGGTGTGGCGGCGTACTCGGCTGGGGTGTTTCATCTCTTGACGCATGCGTTCTTCAAGGCGCTGTTGTTTTTGGCGGCGGGGTCGGTGATTCATGCGCTTTCGGGCGAGCAGGATATGCGGTTGATGGGCGGTCTGCGGCGGCGCATTCCGGTGACGTTCTGGACGATGACGATGGGTGTGTTTGCGATTGCGGGGATTTGGCCGTGGGCGGGATTTTTCTCGAAAGACGAGATCCTGTACCGGACGTTTACTTGGCAGACCAATCCTGGGCTGGGCAAGGTGCTTTGGCTGGTCGGTTTGATTACCGCTGGGATCACTTCGTTTTATATGTTTCGGCTGTGGTTCAAGACGTTCTTCGGGGCGGAGCGGTTTGATGAGCGGCAGATGGGCGGTGCGCACGCGGATGCGCAGCTGCACGCCGATGCACAGCCGCATTCAGACGCGCGGCGGGCGGCCGATGAGCATGATGAAGGGCAGGTTGCTCAGCACCACGGTGTGCATGAGTCGCCGTGGATCATGCTTGGGCCGCTGGTGATCTTGGCGGTGCTCTCGTTGGCGGGTGGATGGGTTGGGGTGCCGGAGGCGCTGGGCGGATCGAATCACTTTGAGCATTTTCTTGATCCGGTGTTTGCCTTTGGGAGCGAGGCGCCGAACGCTCTAAATGCTGACCAGGTTTCGCATGGGTTGGAGCGGGGGCTGGCCTTGGTGTCGCTCCTGACGGCGTTTGCGGGTTTCGGCGTGGCGTATCTGCTTTACGTCCGCAGGCCGGGGACGGCGGCCGCTCTGGCGCGGCGCTTCCCTGCCCCGTACCGCCTGGTCGAGAACAAGTTTTACATCGATGAGGTTTATGATGCTGTGCTTCTAACACCGCTGATGATGGCGACGCGGATCCTGCTGTACGGCGTGTTTGACCGCGGGTTGGTGAACGGTGCGGGGACGGGGGCGGCGGCGGGGACGCGCGGTTTGGGCGGGCTGGTGCGGCGGGTGCAGTCGGGGAATATTCGATCGTATGCCGGCTGGCTCGCGTTGGGAGCGGCTGCGGTTCTGGCTGTGATGATCTTTGGCCGGGGTTCGTGGTTTTACTGAGTTGTTCTTCTAACGGCACGACCGAGACACTGCAAGGCAAGCAAAAAACCGATGAATTTAGATCACACCATCCTGACCCTTATCCTCGCCGTTCCGCTCGTCGGCGCGATTGTCCTGGCGTTTTTGCCGGATCGCGGAAAGACGATGCAGTGGGGGGCGCTCGTTGTGACGCTCGTCACGTTTGTGTGCACGCTGCACTTGCCGGCGCACTTCGTTTACGGCCTCCCGCCGATCGGAGTTGGCCGGACGGCGTTTCAGTTTGAGCAGAACCTCGTTTGGATTGCTTCGCCGGCGATTCGGTATCACGTTGGCGTGGATGGGCTTTCGCTGTGGCTGGTGGTTTTGACGGGATTTCTGGCGCCGCTGGGGGTCTTGATCTCCTGGAACGCGGTGAGCAGCCGGCGGAAGTTGTTTTACGTGTTGTTTCTCCTGCAGCAGGTGGCGATGCTGGGCGTGTTTGTTGCGCTGGACCTGTTTCTCTACTATGCGTTCTGGGAGCTGGCGCTGGTTCCGATGACGATTCTGATTGCGACGTTTGGGCGGACGGACAATCGTCGGCGGGCCGCGATCAAGTATTTCCTGTACAACTTCATACCGTCGGCGATCTTGCTGGTGGGGGTGTTGTGGGTTTATGCGCGGACGGGGACGTTGGATCTGCCGGTGATTGAGGGGATGGCGGCGGCGCACACAATTTCGTCGAGCTCGGGCGCGTTGTGGCTGTGTTCGCTGGCGTTTCTCGTGGCGTTTGCGGTGAAGGTGCCGGTGTTTCCGCTGCATGGATGGATGTCGGACGCGATCGCCGAGGCGCCGACGGCGGCGGTGATGGTGCTGGTCGGAAAGCTGGGACTGTACTCGATTGTGCGGTTTTCGTTTGGGATCTTTCCGGAGCAGATGCACCGGATTGCGCCGTTGTTGATTGCTTTGGGCGGGATTGGGATCGTGTATGGGGCGCTGATTGCGCTGGTGCAGAACGACCTGAAGCGACTGGCGGCGTACTCGACTTTATCGGCGCTGAGCTTTATTGTTTTGGGCCTGTTTACGTTTACGATTTCGGGGCTGGATGGGGGCATCTTCCAGATCGTGTCGGAGAGTTTGTCGGGGGCGGCGTTTTTTATGCTTTTGGGGCTCTTGTATGAGCGATATGGGACGTACGATATGCGGGAGTACGGCGGTCTGGCGGCGAAGCTGCCGTGGGTGGTGACGATGTTTGTCGTGACGGCGCTGTCGGTTGCGGGCCTGCCGATGCTGAACGGATTTGTGGGCGAGTTTTTGATTCTTGCAGGAGCGATGCAGACCGGGCTGGGGCATCGTGTGCTGTGGACGGTGGTGGGGACGACGGGCGTGATCCTGAGCGCGGCGTATATGTTGACGCTGATTCAGAGGGTGTTTCTCGGCGAGCGGGGACGGCGGGCGGGCGAGGTGCGCGGTGGAGAGATCGAGGTCCGCGACCTTTCGGGGCGCGAGCATCTGGCGCTGTGGCCGGTGGTCGCGATGTTTCTCCTGTTGGGCCTGTTTTCGCCGATCTGGATGCGTGCGATCGATCCTGTCGGGGCCGGTCTGGCGGTGCGATTTCCGCATGGCGTGACGTTTGACCGGAACTTACAGGCCGGGGCCGGTGCTCGTGCGACCGACACGGATGCCGCTGTTGCCGCGAGCCTCCTGAGCGCGCCGCATGAGGGAGCTCACAAATAATGTCGCCTAGCCTGCTTGCACTTTTGCCTGAGATCGTCCTGACGTTGTTTGGCACTGCGATCATGCTGCTGGAGCCGGTGTTGCCGGTGGGCCGGTCGCGCCGACCGCTGGGGTGGCTGGCGATCGCCGGTGTGGTCTTGTCGGGGTTTGCTTCGTGGTATCAGCTGGATTTTGGGACGACGCGGGCCTTTTCGGGGACGGTGCAGGCGGATGCGTTTTCGGTGTTTTTTCATCTTGTGATCGCCGGGGTTGTCCTGGTGACGCTCTTGACGTCGATGAACTACTTTGAGGGCAATCGGGCGACGAGACGGTCGGGGGTTGCGGGGGCTCCGATCGCTTCGCATGCGGGCGAGTACTTTGCCCTGCTTTTGTTTGCGGCGGTCGGGATGATGTTGATGACCTGTGCGACCGAGTTGCTGGTGGTGTTTATCGGGCTCGAGATTTCGTCGATCGCGACGTATATTTTGTGTGGGTTTCGCAAGGGGCAGGCGACCGGCACGGAGTCGTCGATCAAGTATTTTCTCCTGGGATCGTTTGCGACGGCGTTTTTTCTGTACGGCGTGGCGCTTGCGTATGGAGCGACGGGGTCGACCAGCATACCGGCGATCGCGGCGGGGCTGGCTGCGACCGGGACGCCGCGGTTGGCGCTGATGGCGGTGGCGATGATCCTGATCGGCATGGGTTTCAAGGTGTCGGCCGCGCCGTTTCATGTGTGGACGCCGGATGTGTATCAGGGCGCGCCGGCGCCGGTGGTGGGTCTGATGTCGACCGCGCCCAAGGCGGCGGCGTTTGCGGTGTTGCTGCGGATTTTGTTTTCGGGATTTCCGATGTTTGAGTCGCGGTGGTCGGCGCTGATCTGGATCCTGGCTGTTTTGTCGATGACGATCGGCAACCTTGGCGCGCTTGCCCAGAGCGATGTGAAGCGGATGCTGGCGTATTCGTCGATCGCGCACGCGGGGTATTTGCTGGTGGCGTTTACGGCGTTCCCTGGGGATGGGATCGCGGCGGCGTGCTTCTACACGGCGGCGTATGCGGCGATGAATGTGGGTGCGTTTGCGGTGTTGACGCAGATTTCGGGGTACGACGAGGGGACGCGGACGATTGCTGACTACACGGGCCTGGCGTTGAAGCGGCCGTTGCTGGCGGGTCTGTTGGCGTTTTTCCTCCTGTCGCTGATCGGGATTCCGTTTACGGGCGGATTTTTTGGGAAGTTTTATGTATTTACGGCGGCGCTCCATGCCGGGCATGTTTGGCTGGCGGTGATCGGTCTGTTGAACTCGGGCGTGGCGTGCTTCTACTACCTGCGTCTGCTGGCAGCGCTGTATGCGCGGCCGGTGACCGAAGATGCGCGGGCGTTTGCGGGGCGGTCGGGTGGTGTGCCGGCGGGGATCGGCTTGGCGCTGGCGGCTCTGGCGACCTTGTTGCTGGGGATTCTGCCGGGGCCGACGCTGTGGCTGGCGCAGTATGCGAGCACGACGAATCGGCTGGAGACGATTCGCGGCGAGTGTGCGGCGCATCCGGAGATGTGCCGGGGGGATGCGCATCTGGAGGTACGGTAGAGCGGGGCTGGGGATCGGTCTAGACGTAGATTCCCTTCGGGAATGACAACCAGAAGGGCAAGAGCTACGGCAAGGGCAACAGCAACTGCAGCTGCAACTACAGGGGTCCTTCGCTTCGCTCAGGATGACGGCGGTGAAACAAGCAACGGCAACGGCAACCGCAGATCCCCTTCGGGAATGACAACAAAAGAGCAGATGCCCTCTATGCCAACGGCTAAGTTGCTATAAGCACGGGCTCAGGGTGTTGGGACAGGAGAAAGGCCTCCGCGGACGGAGGCCTTTGCTGCTTGCGACGAGATTGCAAGAGGGGCTTACTGCACCTTGAGGAAGATGATGACGAAGGTGAAGAGCGCGAGGGACTCGATAAAGGCGAGGCCGAGGATGAGGAAGATGAAGATTCCGGGGCGGGCGCCGGGGTTGCGGGCGAGGGCTTCGGTGGCGGAGGCGGTGGCTCGTCCCTGACCGAGGCCGCAGAGACCGGAGGCCAGGGCCATGCCGAGACCGGCGGCGAGGGGCACCCACTGGGTGCGCTGGGCGTCTCCGGCAGCCTGGGCGAAGGCCGGGGTTGCGAGGAGCATGGCGGCGAGGGACATAAAGAGGTACTGCAGCGTCTTCATCAGCTTCATTTTGGACCGACTCCTACTCTCCCAGGATGACGCCGCCAGTGGGTGGTTGAGGCTCACCGAGCTGGCCCCCTCACGCTGAAACGGCGATGGTACGTACCCTGGGGCGGGAGTTGAGACCCTGGGGCAAAACTTGGAAGATGGCGTCCTGGCTCGGGCTGGAGTTTCAGGCCCTGAGGCTTAGAGCGGATTAGGTGATGGTGTGAAGAACAAACAACACCAAGAACACCAGCAGATTCCCTTCGGGAATGACAACAAAAAGAGCAAATGCCTCTATGCCCAGTCCTAAGTTGCTCTAGAGCGGTTTTCCTGTTGCTGTGAGTCGGACAGAGTGTGAGAGTGCCGTTTTCATTGGAGAAAACGGCCATGAGACCTGTGTTTTCGCTATACACCTGCAGGAAAACTGCTCTAGTGGTCGTGCGTGACGGCCATGGAGAGGTAGATGGCGCCCAGGAGGAAGAAGACGTAGGCCTGGATGACGGCGACGCCGAGGTGGAGACCGAGGAAGAGTAGAGGGATGCCGATGGGCACGAGCGAGAAGAAGGCCAGCGTGAGGAGATCGCCCGCGAACATGTTGGCGTAGAGACGGACGGTGAGCGAAAGGACGCGCGAGCAGTGGCTGATGATCTCGATCGGAAACAGGAGCGGGTAGAGCCACCAGACGGGGCCGAGGAACTGTTTGATGTAGGCCCAGCCGTTGGCGCGGATGCCGTTGTAGTGGTAGTAGAAGAAGGTGACCAGGGCGAAGCCGAGCGGGACGACGACGTTGGCGGTGGGCGATTCGAGCCCTGGGATGAGGCCGAGCAGGTTGCAGAGCAGGATAAAGAGGAAGAGCGCGGTGAGGTATCCGGTGAAGCGCTCGAAGCCGTGCCCGATGATCTGCTCGCTCTGTTCGTGGACGAACTCACGGGTTCTTTCGGCGATGTGCTGCACGGCGCCGGGCGTTTCGACGCTGAGCGAGACGCGGACGACGATGAAGTACAGGAGGAGCAGGACGAAGACGAAGAGCTCCATCGTGAAGGCGTTGGTGATGGGCGCTTGGGGGTAGGCGGGATGGATGTGCAGGGCGTGGAGCATCGCCGTGGTGGGCGCGGCGAAGTGGTCGTTCAGGATGCGGGTGAAGAGGAGTTGGGGTGGCATGAGCTTTTTGGTGTCTGAAGATGGTGTTGTGAAACGTGACGACTGAACCGAGGGCTTATACGGTCCAGAGTTTCATGAGTCTGAGGGCTTCGAAGGAGAGCGCGAAGACGCCGAGACCGAGCCCTAGAGCGAGCGCAAAGACGGATCCGTGCAGAAACTTAAGGCTACCATAGAGCAGCACCACGGTGAGTGCAAGGCGGAGGAAGAAACCGGCGAGGACCATGGCGATGGGTCGGGGGGTTGCGCCGGCGTCCATGCGCGCCATGACGGCGGTCATGAGTCGCAGCCACTCGTAGAGGCCGGAGCCGGAGATGAGGGCGCCGATGGCCAGGAGCGCGGCGCTGGGCCAGCCGGCTTTCCACCAGAGCAGGGGCAGGGCGACGAGGGTGACGACGAAGAGCAGACGCAGGGCGCGGAGCATGGTGCCGCGGAAGTCTGCGTCGGTGAAGTTGTCGGTGATGCTGGCGGGGGCGGTCATCGAGTCTTGGGACGGTGTGGGGGGTGGGGCGCTCTAGTCTCGTTTGAGGAAGCGCGCGGCGGTGGTGAACATCTGGAGGAAGCCGGCGACGGCGCCGAGTAGGATGCCGACGACGCCGATCCAGTTCTGGTGGAAGTGGTGGTCGAGCCAGGCGCCGAGCAGCCAGCCGATGATGCAACCGGCGGGGAGAGCGATGGCGAGCTGGATCATGGACTCGGCGGTGACGAGGTCGCTCAGGGCGGGGTTTTTCTTTTTGTCGGTGTCGGCCACTGCGGTCCATTAAAGCATGTCTGGTCTGACGTTGTCTGGGGTCGGGCGGCGGGATGGGCGGACGCTCGCTCGCGGTAGTCTATACATCGCGGACGAGCGCGATCGCATGGATCGATTTAGGGGATGAGGGTTGGCTTTGTTTGAGTCGGAGTTTGAGGAGAATTTATACGCCTTGCGGCGCGAGAAGTTGAAGGCGATTGCCGCGCTGGGAGCGGAGGCTGGGCTGTCGGAGGCGGCGGCGACGTATCCGAACAGCTACCGGACGACGCATACAGTGCCGGAGATTCGGGCCGAGTATGACCCGATCGGAGCGGCGACGTTTGATGTGGCGAAGGCTGCCGGGTCGGCGATCGAGGTGCGGGTGGCTGGGCGGCTGATGGCGATTCGGGCGCAGGGCAAGGCGGGGTTTGCGCAGGTGCAGCAGGGGGGGCAGAGGCTGCAGATTTATGTGCGCAAGGACGATGTGGGCGAGCGTGGGTTTGCGTTGTACAAGCTGCTGGATTTGGGCGATCACGTGGGTGTCGCGGGGTATTTGTTTCGGACGCGGACGGGCGAGTTGTCGGTGCATGTTGAGGAGTTGACGTTTCTTGCGAAGGCGATGCTGGCGCTGCCGGACAAGTATCACGGTCTCGAGGATGTGGAGCTGCGGTACAGGCAGAGGTATGTGGATTTGATTGTGAACTCAGGGACGCTCGAGAAGGTGGAGCTGCCAGGGGAGCAGGCGGGGGTTGAGCCGGGGTCAGGGCCGGTGACCGAGACGGCTCCGGCGGATGCGCAGCACATGGATGCTCCGCGCAATGTGCGTGAGGTGTTTGTGAAGCGGGCGGCGATCCTGCGGGCGATTCGGCGGTTCTTTGATGAGCGTGGGTATTTGGAAGTGGAGACGCCGATGATGCATACGGTTGCGGGTGGGGCGGCGGCGCGGCCGTTCAAGACGCATCATAATGCGCTCGATCTGGACCTGTCGCTGCGGATTGCGCCGGAGCTTTACCTGAAGCGGCTGGTGGTGGGCGGGATGGATCGGGTGTATGAGATCAACCGGAACTTTCGGAATGAGGGTGTGAGTACGCAGCATAATCCGGAGTTCACGATGCTGGAGTTTTATCAGGCTTACTCGAACTATGAGGACTTGATGGAGCTGACGGAGGAGTTGATTCGGTTTGTGGCGATGGAGGTGAATGGGACTACGGTGGCTCGGTTTAATGGGCATCAGATTGATTTGGGGAAGTGGCAGCGGCTGACGATGCGGGAGGCGATTATCAAGTTCTGGCCTCATGAGCTCGGTCCGAAACCTGTGAAGACAGACTTCGCCTTTCAAGCATCCTTCCTTGCGCTATTAGGTCGTGCTCTCGAGGACTTGAAGAAACACTTGAGCCCTCCAGAAGACTTCGACAAAATTGACTCGGCAGAGAGAGAGCTTGCATCCCTCGGCTCCGAACTATTCCTCTTAATAATGCGGGTGGGTTATGCGCATGTGGGAAGGAGCGTCTCGGAATTGTTTGAAATTCTGGGGAAACGCGAGTCCCACCTTATTCAGCCGACGATCATCTATGACTTCCCTCTTGCCGTGTCGCCGCTGTCGAAGCAGAAGCCCGATGAGCCGGTTTGGGTGGAGCGGTTTGAGTTTTATATCGGTGGGTTTGAGGTGGGGAATGCGTTTTCGGAGTTGAACGATCCGGTTGAGCAGCGCACGCGGTTTGAGCAGCAGTTGGCTGAGCGTGACCGTGGGGACGATGAGGCTCATGCGATGGATGAGGACTATGTGCGGGCGCTCGGGTACGGGTTGCCGCCGACCGCGGGCGAGGGGATCGGGATCGATCGTCTAACGATGATTTTGACGGGGTCGCGGTCGATTCGGGATGTGATCTTGTTTCCGCTGATGCGTCCGCCGAAAGAGGCGACGGATGTGGCGGAGAAGGCGACGTAGGTACTTGATCCCGGACGCTACTCGACCTTTGCCATGCGCTTGACGACCTGGGCTAGGGTGGTCTCGTTCATGGTTGCGATGGCGTCCTTGCGGGTGCGTTTGAGGAGTTGATCGAGGGCGGGGCTTTGGGCCTGGCCGATGGTGATCCAGTCGGTGGCGGAGGTGGCGGCGAAGATGTCACCGAGTCCGATCTCTTTGGGGAGGCGGAGGAGGCGTGCGCCGCCGCTGGGGCCTTTGCGTTGGGCGATCAGGCCGGCTTTCTGGAGGAGAAGAAAGGTTCGCCGGACCATGACGGCGCTGGCGCCCAGATCTTCGGCGATGCTGCTGGAGGTTTGCATGCGGTCCGGATGGGCCGCGAGGACGGCGAGGACGCGCACGCCTAAGCTGAATCGTCCACTGTGTGCCATGAGGAGCAAAGTACCATAGGCGGCGGCTGGGTTCGCCGGGTGGCTGCTCTGGGAGCTCTAGGGCAGAAGCGGATTCCCTTTGGGAATGACAACTAGAAAGGCGAGGGCAAGGGCAACTACAGGGGTCCTTCGCTTCGCTCAGGATGACGGCTGTGAAACTGGCAACGGCAAAGGCAAAAGCAGAAGCAGAAGCAGATTCCCTTCGGGAATGACAACCAGAAAGGCAACGGCAACGGCAATAGCAACAGCAAGGGCAACTACAGGGGTCCTTCGCTTCGCTCAGGATGACGGCGGTGAAAC
>CAXTYQ010000050.1:0-24170 GCA_964248505.1 uncultured Acidobacteriaceae bacterium | reverse complement strand
TCCCCAAACCCTGGACTGGACTACCGCTGGATCCGATGGACCCTAGTGGATCGTCTTCATCCGACGGCTCATAAAATCCATCAGGAGGTAGGATCCAAGACGTTCGGGACTCGTGAAATACGCCTTACCCCGGCACATCGCCGAGACCTTCTGCACAAACTGCATCAGGGCAAAATCTTCGGCCAGCATAAACGTGTTGATCATGATGTTCGATCGCTTGCACCGCGCGACCTCTTCAAGCGTCTCCGAGATCACCAGCGGATCGAGACCGAACGCATTCTTGTAGATGCGCCCGTCCGGCAGTGTCAATGCGCTCGGTTTGCCGTCCGTAATCATCACAATCTGCTTCATGTCCTTGGTCTGCCGCGAAAGGATCCGCTGCGCCACCCGCAGGCCCTCGCGCGTGTTGGTGTAGTGCGGCCCAACCTTTACGCGCGGCAGCTGCCCAATCGGAATCTCTTCGGCAGAGTCATGAAACAGCACCAGCGACAAGGTATCGCCGGGAAACTGCGTCCGGATCAGGTGAGCCAGCGCCATCGCCACCCGCTTGGCCGGTGTAAACCGGTCCTCGCCATAAAGAATCATCGAGTGCGAGCAGTCCAGGAGCACCACCGTCGCACAGGAAGACTGGAAATCCGACTGATGCACGTACAGATCCGAGTATTCAAGCTTCAGCGTCCCAGGATGCCCGGGATGCTCAGGATGCTCGGCATCATGGGAGACGTCGACCGGCAAACCCTCGCGCGCAAACACGCTCGAAAGCGTCGCCGTGATGTCCAGGTTCAGCGTGTCGCCAAACTCATAAGCCTTCGACGATCCATTCGTCTCCACCCCGGAAGCCTCATGCCGCGTGTCGTGCCGCCCCAGCGAAGACCGTCCAAGCGGACCGAGCAGCTCCCGCAAAGCCTTGTAGCCCAGGAAGTCCATGCCCTTGTCCGTCACCTCAAACCGAGCTTCACCGTTGCCGTCCCCGCCCTGGCCCTTGCCCTCCTCCGGCTGCTCCGCGTTGATGAAATTCTGCTCCTGCATCTTCTCGACGATGCGATCGATCAGCTCTTCCACCTGGTCCGCGCTCAGAGCCTCGTACTTCTCCTGAGCCTCGTCGTCGAGCAGCTCCCCAGAATCGAGCGCCTGCTTGATCGCATCGCGCAGATTCTCCATGGTCTGCTCGCCATCGAAGTTCTGGAACCGGGACAGCGGATCCTGAAATCCCGAGTCCAGCAAGAACTCAGAGAGCGCCTGCATCAAGTCCTCAAGCCCAAAGGAGGAGGCAAGATCACCGTTGAACTTGGTATATCGAATGCGCTTCATGGAAGCCCTCTCATCTCATAGTAGACGCGAGAAGCACCTCCACCAGCGCCGGTTGTTGGCAGGGTCAAAGCACGCCCGAAGCGCTGCCAGAAGGCCCTAGCCGATCGCGACCGGCTCCGTCGGAATCGGCGTCGCGTCGCACTTCCAACCCTCGCGCCCATGCGACCCATCGCAGAACGGCCGCTTGGTCGACAACCCGCACCGGCACAGCGAGATCGCCGGTTTGTCGGTCAGATCCCACACGTTCCCGTTCACATCCACCAGCGTGACCGGACCCTCAACCCGGAACGGTCCGTTCGGCCGCACCGTGATCTTCACTGCTTCGTCTGCCATTTTCACTCTCGTTTCCGTCTGATCTGTCCTGAGCATAGCAAACTGCCAGACCAGACGGAGACGATCGCCGCGCACAGGACCCGCTCGTCAGCGTGCCTCAACGGCGAAGTCGCGATCGGCCACCCCATAGCCCTTCAGCTTGCGGTAAAGTGTCGTCTTGCCGATGCCCAGCAGTTTCGCGGCCAGCAGCTTGTCGCCATTTAACTGCCGCACAGTCCGAAGAATCGCCTGCTTCTCAATCTCGGCAATCGGCACGATCGGGAGAGCCTCCCGCACCTTCACCTCCTCAACCGTGACAAGATGCGGCCGGCGTGCCGGGACGAGCTCAGCTTCCGCCTCCACTGCACTCCGACTCTCGTCAGAGCTAAGGACTTCCGTCGGAAGATCCTGCTTCTCAATCACCGGGCCGGAAGCCGTCGCGCAAATCTGTGCGACCATCTCCTCAAGCTCGGCGAGGTTTCCGAGCCAGCTGTACCGGCAAAGAGCTTCCAGTGCGTCCGTGCTCAATGTCAGAAAAGATCCCCGGCGCAGGAGAAAGTGCCGCACCAGCAATGGCAAATCCTCTTGCCTGTCGCGCAACGGTGGCACTCGAAGACTCACAACATTGAGCCGGAAGTAGAGATCCCGCCGAAATCGCCCCTGTTCTAAAGCAGGGGACAGATCCTGCCGAGAAGCAGCCATCAACCGCACCGAAATCGATCGCGATCCATCCTCTCGGAACGGAGCCTCCTTGCCCTCGAGCGCTCGGAGCAAGCGGGCCTGTAGCTCGCTCGAAAGACCGCCTATCTGCTGCAGCAGAACCGTTCCACCACGGGCCGAGAAGAGCAGACCGGCCCTATCGTCACCACCTTCGGCGCCGCTTTGCCCCCCGAAGAGCTGAGCTTCAACGTCGGCCGGTTCACCAGAGCAGTCCACGATTGTGAACGGCTTGGCTCCATTCCGCGACTGACCGTGCAAGAGACGCGCGATCGCCTCCTTGCCCGCGCCCACCTCGCCGATCAGCAGAACGGGATGGCGTGCATCCGCTACATTGGCTGCAATGCGTAGCAGCCTCACCATCGCCTCGGATCGGGCGACAAACGCCTCTGATCCAGCGTTGAAGATGGGGAGATCTCTCCCCACCCGGGTTCCTGGATGAGACTGAGGCTCGGCTCGCGACGCAATCTGTAGACCGGAGCCACTCGAAGAAGTGGGCCAATTCAGACCCGGCTTCAGAGAAGGAGAATGGCGAAAGGCAGTCGTGCTCTGGTGTGCCTGCATGGCGAAAGCTCCCTGTTGTTGCTAAACACTGTTGTACCCCAGAAACTAACTTTTGTAATCAAAAAGTAACCACGGTGCCCGGATATCAGGCACAAGGTGTTTGCCCGTGCACTTCCCCTACAATCAGCTTCTATGGTTTTGTCTTCTCCGACCTCTTCAAACACTGTGTATAGACCCCAAAACCGGGCGGTAGATGCTCTCCGACCTGTCAGGATGACCGCGAACTACGTCCAGATGGCGGAGGGTTCGGTGCTGATCGAGGCCGGCAACACCCGCGTTCTCTGCAACGCCACCATCGAGCAGGGTGTGCCTGGGTGGTTGCGAAATAGCGGTCGCGGATGGGTCACGGCCGAATATGGCA
Source organism: uncultured Acidobacteriaceae bacterium (assembly GCA_964248505.1). Classification (GTDB taxonomy): domain Bacteria; phylum Acidobacteriota; class Terriglobia; order Terriglobales; family Acidobacteriaceae; genus Edaphobacter. The sequence continues at coordinate 20,905 of CAXTYQ010000050.1, read as the reverse complement.
TGCTTCCTCGCGCCACACTCACGCGCACAGCTCGGGAAAGTGAGCGAGGCAAGGTCGGCGGACGCACGCACGAGATCCAGCGGCTCATCGGTCGAAGTTTGCGATCGGTTGTGGACATGAAGGCGCTCGGAGAGCGAACCGTCATTCTGGACTGCGACGTTCTCCAGGCCGACGGTGGAACGCGTACTGCCGCAATCACCGGAGCTTCGGTCGCACTCGCGATTGCGCTCCAAAGGCTGGTTGCCGCCGGCACCCTCAAGATCTCGCCTCTCGAGCAGATGATCGCGGCAACCTCCGTCGGGATTGTCGACGGCAACGTCGTTCTGGATCTTGCCTACGAGGAAGACTCCCGCGCCGACGTCGATATGAACGTCGTCATGCTCGAGCGAGGCGGTCTGGTGGAGACGCAAGCGACCGCGGAGCACGGGTCCTACACACGAGAACAGCTCGGCCAGATGCTCGATTTCGCCGAAAAAGGCATCACGGAGCTGCTTGCCTTGCAACGATCCACCCTCCTCGAGGCTGTGTAGCCCAGCCGCGGGGTGCGGGACGCCCGGTAAAGATGCGAATAGCACTCGGGCTGTGTAGAATCGCGCCTGAGCTGTTGCCACGAGCGACTAACGTTTATCAGGAGAGATCTTCCCATGACATTGACCCCAGGCAAGCTTGCTGGTCTGAAAGCCGTCTCCGACAGCCGCGGTGTGATTGCCGCGGCGGCCATGGACCAGCGAGGCTCGCTCCAGAAATCGCTGAGCAAGGAACGCGGATCGGCAGCCACCGAGCACGATCTCGAAGAGTTCAAGATACTTGTCACGGAGGTGTTGACCCGGCACGCTTCGGCGATTCTTCTCGATCCGGAGTTCGGCCTCCCCGCCTCAAAGGTACGCAACGACGCCGGTCTTCTGTTGGCGTATGAGAAAACGGGCTACGATGCACAGACACCGGGCCGTCTGCCGGACCTGCTCGACGTCTGGAGCGTGCGGCGCCTCAAGGAGGCCGGCGCAGACTGCGTCAAGATCCTGCTCTACTACACGCCTTTCGAGAAGTCCTCGATCAACGATCTCAAGCACGCCTGGATTGAGCGCATCGGCGCCGAGTGCATGTTCTACGACATTCCGTTCTTCCTTGAGTTCGTCGGCTACGACGCCGAAGGCGGTGACGAGAAGTCGCTCGCGTATGCAATCAAAAAGCCATCCATCGTATCCGGCGCCATGGCCGAGTTCGGCAAGCAGCAGTACTACGTGGACGTGCTCAAGGTCGAAGTTCCGATTGAAATGACCTTTGTTGAAGGAACAAAGGCGTTCAAAGGCGAAAAGGCCTACACACGCGCGGAAGCTTTACAGCACTTCCGCGACGCCGAGACGATGATCCACAAGCCCTTCATCTATCTCTCAGCTGGAGTCTCAAACTCCGTTTTCATCGAAACTCTGGAGTTGGCCGGCGAGTCCGGAACCAAGTTCAACGGTGTCCTGTGCGGACGAGCAACCTGGAAGGATGGCATCGCTGTGTTCGCGAAGCAAGGCGCTGACGCCTTTCGCCAGTGGCTTGAAACTACCGGCGTCGAAAACATCAGCAATGTAAACAAGGCACTTGCGGCTGCCAGTCCGTGGTATCTCAAATATGGCGCGAGCAGCCTCGAAGATCTCAAGGCCAATTAGAGCAACAGGAGATCTGCTCTAGTCGAGGCCTTCACCGCCGAACGTCAATGCAGGGAAACGATTGTGTCGCGGGACGGAGTTCGGGAGACGACTCGACGGCGCTTGTACCAGGTATAGCCAAGGCGTGCTGCCAAGAGCAGCACAAGCATCGCGGTTACCTTCCACGGCGCTCGATTGCCCGTCTTGACCAGCCACCAATAGTGGATGACGGCCGCGATGGCGGCAAGGTAAACGAGGCGATGCAGGCGGCCCCAGACTTTTCCGCCCACCCGGCGCAGAACGGACTGCGGTGAGGTGACGGTCAGGGCGAAGAGGATAGACCACGAGAAGAGCCCGACCTGAATGAACCGGCGCTTTTTCAGGTCGTCCCAGATGGTGGGCCAGGTGGCGCGCCACTGGCTCAAGATCTCGCCTGGGTGGCCTGCGCGCGCCTGGGTCACGGCTGCGACCAGATCGTAGCCGGAGAAGAGAAACACATACGTTGCGAGGTGGAGAGTCGCGTAGAAGAAGCCGTAGAGACCCACCATGCGGCGGAAGCGGACCAGGATGGCCAAGCGCGGCGAGATCCGGCGAAGCGGGGTAATGGCGAGCGATCCAAGCAGGATCCAGAGCGCCCAGTTGCCGGTGAAGTGCGTAATGGTGTTGACCGGGTCGGCTTCCAGTTCCAAGGCGCCAGAGTGATAGCGATACAGGAGGGACGCCAACGGGACCACGAGAGCGAGGTGCAGCACAGCCTTGCACGCAACGATGGCTCGCCTGGACATCAACCTCTCACCCTCCGAGCTCAGTAGTTCTTCCGTAGGTCCATACCGTTGTACAGGCTCGCCACCTGGTCGCCGTAGCCGTTGAACATCTGAGTCGGGACGGTGTGCGGAAAGGGCGAAGCATCGATCCGTCGCTCGCGCGCCTGCGACCATCGCGGATGATCAACCGACGGGTTCACGTTCGAGTAGAAGCCGTACTCGCTCGCATTGATCTCGCTCCAGGTGGTCTTCGGCTGCTTGTCGGTGAAGCGAATGCGGACGATCGACTTCGCGCTCTTGAAGCCGTACTTCCAGGGCACCACGACGCGGACCGGAGCTCCGTTCTGGTTGGGCAGCGCGTTGCCGTAGCAGCCAAAGGTCAGCAAGGTGAGCGGGTTCATCGCCTCGTCCAACCGCAGGGCCTCGGTGTACGGCCAATCGTAGCCGCCCGGCAGATCCGGCATCTGCTTGCGATTGACATCCGAGACAAACTGGACGTACTTCGCGCTTGGCAGAGGGTCCGAGAACCGTATCAGCTCCGACAGCGAGTAGCCGTCCCATGGAATCACCATCGACCAGCCCTCGACGCAGCGGAGCCGGTAGACGCGGCTCTCAAGAGGCCGGAAGTTCAGCAGGGCATCGATGTCGAGGGTCTGCGGCTTCTTCACCAGACCCTCGATCGCCACGGTCCACGGCCGGGTCTGAAGCGTGTGAGCGTTGCGCGCAGGATCGGATTTGTCGGTGCCGAACTCGTAGAAGTTGTTGAAGGTGGTGGCCTTCGATTCGGGCGTCTGTGGATCGGAGACGGTGTACTTGCTACCTACCGTCTTGAGCGGCGCTGCTGCCTCGACCGGCCCAGGGTGGAGGAACCCCGGGAGATTCCGCGCGGCGATGGTTCCGGCGGCCGCGGTGGCAGCAGCGTAGGCGGCCACGGTAAGGAAGCGCCGCCGCGTCCGGTTGTGGTCGGCAAAGGTCGCCTCAGGCGTAATCTCGGCCGAGCTCGGCTCCGGTCCGAGGTCCTTGGTATTTCGAACAAGCATCTGGCTACAAACCTTTCCGGTCTCTCACTCCATTAGACGCGCAGAGGCGCTCTGGGAGACAACAAAGAGAGGATCGACCGCTCAGAGGTAACGTGTCCTCGATGAGCGTCGGACCAAATCGGTACCGACGGCACTGGAACAGCTCTGTGGGGCCGCCGGCGCATCTCGATAGAGGACAGCAGAGACCCAGAGCCAGAGGAGGCCAGTATGGATGCACGGGCAGAGACGATGAGTGGAAGGCGAGTGGAGCAGTTGATGGCGGCGGCCGACCTCCTAATGGATGCGCGGCGCACCGGCAAGCCGATCGACGATCTGCCACCGGAGGTACGGCCCGAGACACAGGCCGAGGCATACTTCGTCCAGGACACGATAGCGGCATCCGTGGGCGGCGAGACTGGCGGTTGGAAGGTCGGTGCACCCTCGGCGGAAGCGACGCCGATGTTTGCGCCCATGCCGCGCCGCTGGATGGCGGCGAACGGCGCTCTGCTCAACAACAGTCGCTACCGGGGCCTCGAAGCCGAGGTTGCCTTTCTTCTCGGCGCCGATTTGCCCGCTCGGTCGGCGCCGTATAGCCGGGATGAGGTGCTCGCGGCCATCGCGAGCTGCCACCCGGTGATCGAGGTGCTCGAGAGCGGTCTGCGCGACCCATTCGCGGCCAGCCGGCTCAGCATGATCGCCGACCTCCAGATGCACGGCGGCTTCGTCCATGGGCCGGCATGCCCGGACTGGCGCACCGTCGACTTCAGCCGCGAGCGGGTCATCCTGGCCATCGACGGCATGGTGCGTGTGGAGCGCACCGGATCGAACACAGCGGGCGACCTCTTCCGTCTGCTACCGTGGCTGGCCACCTACGGCGCGGCGCGAACAGGTGGCCTTCGTGCCGGGCAGTGGATCACCACCGGCAGCTGGACGGGCAACACCCAGGCGGGCGCCAGGGCAGGCGTCGATGTCACCTTCTCATCGCTCGGGCGGGTGGCGCTGCGCTTTGACCATCTGCGTACGGATGAACTTGCCGCGGATCTGCGGTAAGGCGCAGCATCGGCTTGCGTGATGAGCAGCGTCGCATGGCTCCGGCGGAGAGATTGGCGGAGCGGGTTAGGATGGCTCGTGAGGCAGGAGAGCACCCATGGACGGGATTGTGGCAGATATGGATGGGATTGTGACAGATATAGACGGCGTGGAGCTGCGCGCTCCGCACACCGAGCGATATGCGGAGATTCTGACGGCTGAGGCTGTAGCTTTCGCGGCGGGGCTCGAACGGCGGTTCGGTGCGCGTCGGCGGGATCTCTTGGCAGCGCGTGCAAGGCGTCAGGAGCGCCTGGACGCGGGCGAGCGGCCCGACTTCCTCTCTGAGACGCGCGCGATCCGTGAGGGCAACTGGACCGTTGCGCCGCTGCCTGGCGATCTGCTCGACCGGCGCGTCGAGATCACCGGACCGGTCGATCGCAAGATGATCATCAACGCGCTCAACTCCGGCGCGCGGGTCTTTATGGCGGATTTTGAGGATTCGACGACGCCGACCTGGGCGAACCTGATGGAGGGTCAGATCAACCTCCGCGATGCCGTCCGCCGGACGATCACCTTTGATGATCCGGCGACCGGCAAGAGCTATCGCCTCCGCGAGGATCCGGCCGTGCTCTTCGTCCGGGTGCGCGGCTGGCACCTCGAGGAGAGTCACGTCCTGGTCGGCGGCGAGCCGATGTCAGGGAGCATCTTCGACTTCGCGCTGTACCTGTTTCACAACGCCCGTGAACTTCTGGCGCGCGGCAGCGGACCGTACTTCTATCTGCCCAAGCTCGAAAGTCACCTCGAAGCCCGGCTTTGGAACGAGATTTTTGTGGCCGCGGAGGCTGCCCTTGAACTTCCGACTGGATCGATCCGGGCCACAGTGCTGATCGAGACAATCCTTGCCAGCTTTGAGATGGACGAGATCCTATACGAGCTGCGCGACCACTCGGCCGGCCTCAACTGCGGCCGCTGGGACTATATCTTTAGTTACATCAAAAAGTTCGCTGGAGATGCGACAGTTCTACTTCCGGATCGCGCCCAGGTCAGCATGACGACACACTTTATGCGGAGCTACTCGAAGCTGGCGATCCGGACCTGCCATCGCCGGGGAACCAGCGCCATGGGCGGCATGAGCGCGTTTATCCCCATCAAGTCCGATCCGGTCGCGAATGAGGCCGCGCTGGCTCAGGTTCGTACCGACAAGGAACGCGAGGGCGGCGACGGGCACGACGGCACATGGGTGGCGCATCCAGGGCTGGTGCCTGTCGCGATGGAGGTCTTCGACCGCCTGATGCCCGGACCGAACCAGATCAGCCGGCCGATCGAGGACGTCGTCCCAACGGCCGAAGACCTCCTGCGCGTTCCCTCCGGAACCATGACCGAGGCTGGGCTGCGGCAGAACGTCGCAGTCGGTCTGGGGTATGTAGAAGCTTGGCTGCGCGGCATCGGCTGTGTGCCGCTGTTCAACCTGATGGAGGACGCGGCCACGGCCGAGATCAGCCGAGCGCAGCTGTGGCAGTGGGTCCATCACGGCGCCACGCTCGATGACGGCCGCCTGGTTACAGTGGAGATGTGCGACGGGGCGATCGACCAGGAACTCCAGCGGGCGCAGGCGAGTTCCGACCCGGTGCGCTCCGAGGCGTTCGGCCACGCGGCGTTTCTGATGCGCGAGCTGATCAAGGCGCCGAAGTTTACGGAGTTTCTGACGCTTCCGGCATATCGTCGTGTGATCGCGGCCGAGGCTGCCGCGAGTGCCGGAGGTGCTAACTAACTCGTTACTAACTCGAATTTCCGCAACAAACTCTTTCTGTCTTTCAAGCATCCTGCAGTTGCTTCAGTTTCATCCTAAGAATTTCCGCGGCTCCGGCGCGGATTGAGGAATTTGCTTATGCCGCGTCCTTACTGGTCTGGCCAGGTGCAGATATCGCTGGTGTCGTTTGGCGTCAAGCTCTTTGTCGCGACCGAGGCGAAGAACGAAATTCGCTTCCACCAGATCAGCCGCAAGACTGGCGAGCGTGTGAAGTACCAAAAGGTGTCGGCTTCGGTCGCCGAAGCGCAGCAGGACGCGGGCGAGGATGCGGTCGCGGCCCCGGTGGTCGACAAGGGCGACATCGTGAAGGGGTACGAGTACCGCAAGGGCGAGTACGTCACGATCGAGCCCGAGGAGATCGCTCAGCTGCGCGTTCCGTCCAAGCACACCGTCAGCATCGAGCAGTTTGTCAACTTGGACGAACTCGAGCCGGAGTATATGGAGAAGCCCTACTTCGTGGTGCCGGAGAACGACCTCCAGACCGAAGCCTTTGCGACCGTTCGCGAGGCGCTCCGGTCGACCAAGAAGGCGGCGCTCGGGAAGATCGCCTTTGGCGGACGCGAGCATGTGCTGGCGATCACGGCGGATGAGGACGACAACCTGGGCGGCATGATGGCATACACCATGCGTTATCAGCAGGAGCTGCGCGACCCCAAAGAGTACTTCAGCGACATAAAGAAAGTCGCGGTTAACGAGGATTCGCTCGGCCTCGCGATGGAGCTGATCAAGCGCAAAGCGGCGCCGTTTGATCCGTCGAAGTTTGTCGACGGCTACGAGGTCGCTCTCAAAGAGCTGGTCGAAGCCAAGGTCAATCACGCTCCCGTGCCGAAGGATGAGCCCGCGGCACCCGCGCGCGGCAAGGTCGTCAGCCTCATGGATGCTCTGCGCAAGAGCGTCGGCAGCGTTGGCGCGGACGATCTTCCGGCAGCTGCTCCCGCACCGGCTGCTGCGAAGAAGCGTGCCTCTGCTGGAGCGAAGGCAGCCCCGGCGCAGGCCGACGAGAGCCGCGGCATTTCGCTCGTCAAATCGGAAGCAAAGGAACCTGCGGCTGCTACCTCCAAGCCGGCCAAGGTCAGTGGCAAGAAAAAGTCGGCGTAGAGCGACATGCGCGGTTATCGGGTAGCACAGAAGTTGTAAGAAGTCAGGCAGAGATCTGCCGATAAGGGAGGTGTGAGGAACTTTTCTCCGCCTCCCTTCCCCTTGGGTCGAGGACTGAACAGCATGGCAAAAAAGACGGCAGAGGCATCCACGAAATCGCCCGGGAAGAGGCGCGCTTCCACGAAGTCCAACGGCGACGTCGCACCAAGTCAGCCGGCTGCCGAGAGCGCCGCAGATGCTGTCGACGCGCAGCTCGCGAAGTACCGCTCCATGCGGCACTTCGATGTCACCGCCGAGCCGAGCGGAGGTGCTCGTGACGGCACCGCGATGGCACTTACCTTCTGCATTCAGAAGCACGCGGCAACCCGTCTGCACTACGACTTCCGGCTCGGCTGGAATGGCGTTCTCAAGAGCTGGGCCGTCGCCAAAGGTCCGAGCTACAACGTGAAAGACAAACGGCTCGCGGTCGAGGTCGAAGATCACCCGATGGAGTACGGCGGCTTTGAAGGCATCATCCCGGCGGGCCAGTACGGTGGCGGAACCGTGATGCTCTGGGATCAGGGCACGTGGGCGCCGCAGCCGGGGTACGAGGATGTGGACGCCGGGCTCCGCGACGGACATCTGAAGTTCCTTATGTACGGCGCCAAAATCAAAGGAAAATGGGCGCTGATCCGCATGGGAGGCAAAGCTGCGACCGAGCGCAAACCGAATTGGCTCTTGATCAAAGAGCACGACGAGTTCGAGCGCGGACCGGACGACCTTGGCATCGCTGACGCCGAGCCCAATAGCGTCGTGACCGGCCGCACCATGGAGCAGATTGCGCACAACGAAGACCACGTCTGGAACTCGAAAGAGACGGCCGGCACTGGGCAGGCCTGGTATCGGCGGGTTGGCCGACCGGATACTACGGAAGCTGTGCCGGCGAGCAAGTCCTGGCGATCGCCTGTGCGGGCGTTCCGTGGACCCGCTCAAAGCCCGGCGAACTCTCCGGCCGGCCAACCTCGTGAGAACGGAGCATCGCCGCAGACGTCAGTTCCATCCAACCGGCCGGCCATCGAAGCCGATCTGCTGCGACAGCTTCAGCCCCAGCTGAACGCTCTGCGACAGGAGCCCCAGCCCGACTTCCTAAAGCCGCAGCTTGCGATCGAAACAGCGCTACCCCCGGAAGGCAGGGACTGGATCCATGAACTGAAGCTCGACGGCTACCGCATCCAGGGACGCAAGACCGGCGCCACGGTCCAGATGCTCACCCGCAGCGGTCTCGACTGGACCTACCGCGTCCCGGCGATGGCACAGGCGGTTGCGCGCCTGCCGATCGACGCGATCACGCTGGATGGCGAAGTGGTCGTCTTGGGCCCGGACGGTACGACCAACTTCGCCGACCTCCAGGCCTCGTTCCAGGAAGGCGCACACAATCCGCTCACCTACTTCTGCTTCGATTTGCTGCATATCGCCGGCTGCAACCCGCGCGAGTTGCCGCTGCGGGCGCGCAAGGATCTGCTCGCGCATGTGCTGGCGGCCGGCGACGGCGACGAAGTCCGTTTGAGCGAGCACCTGGAGGTTGGGGGCGAGCAGATGTTTCGCCGCGCTTGCGAGCTCCACGCGGAGGGCATCGTGTCGAAGCGCGCTGACGCTCCGTACAGCGGTTCCAGAAATGGCGCGTGGCTCAAGAGCAAATGCCTCCATGAGCAGGAGTTTGTTGTCGGTGGGTACACTCTTTCGTCGGACGGCCCGGACCGAATTGGGTCGCTGCTGCTGGGGTACTACCGCGACGGTAAGCTTGTCTACGCCGGTCGAACCGGCACCGGCTTTACCCAGAAGTCGCGCCGCGCCCTCAAAGATCAGTTGACGCGGCTTGAAACTCCCAAAGCTGCCTTTGCCACTGTCCCGACTGACGCGAAGCGCGGTGCGGTGTGGGTTCGGCCGGAGTTCGTCGCGCAGGTGCGCTTTGCTACCTGGACGGCGGACGACCTGGTGCGACAGGCGGCCTTTCTCGGTTTGCGCGAGGACAAGGTGCCGGCAGAGGTCCGTCGCGAGGGCACCGGTCCGCAGCCGAAAAACTCGGCGCCGAAAGGACCGGATCAGACCTCCGCTTCACACACAAGAGCGCCGAAAGTAGCAAAACCTATAACGTTGCAACCGGCGCCGCCGACCGAGAAGGCCCCCGTTCGTCTCACGCACTCTAACAAGATCCTCGACGCTGAATCGGGCGTAACCAAACAGATGCTCGCTGACTTTTACTGGGCCGTCGCGGATCGCATGCTGCCGTACATCGCCGATCGCCCGCTCAGCCTGGTACGCTGCCCGGAGGGCTCGGGCAAACCATGCTTCTTCCAGAAGCACGTTAATCACATGCTCCCACCGGGGGTCGGCAGCGTCGATGTGCCGGACAAGAAGACGGGCGTGCTCGAACCTTACATCACTCTGAGCACGCGTGAGGCGCTGGCCGGACTGGCGCAGATGGGCGTGCTCGAGGTGCATCCGTGGGGATCCAGGAACGACGATCTCGAACGCGCAGATCGGCTCATCTTCGACCTGGACCCCGATGAGGCGCTCGGTTGGGAGCAGGTCACCGCCGCGGCGGCCGACGTTCGCACACGGCTCCGCGGTATGGATCTCGAGAGTTTTCTCAAGACCACCGGTGGCAAGGGCCTGCACGTCGTCGTTCCGATCGAGCCCGAGGCCGAGTGGCCCGCCATCAAGGACTGGGCCCACGCCTTTGTGCGCGGCATGGAGCGCGCGCAGCCGGCGTTGTATCTCACCAAGATGACCAAGGCGGCGCGCGTCGGCAAGATCTATCTCGACTACCTCCGCAACGAACGTGGGGCAACGGCGGTCGCGCCCTACTCGCCGCGCGCCCGGCCCGGCATGGGCGTCAGCATGCCGCTCGGATGGAACGAGCTCAGTTTGCCCGAGCGGCCCAGCTTCCGTATCGCCAACTACCCGGAGTGGGGTGGCCGCCTGAACTCCGATCCATGGAAGGGGATAACCAAGATCAAGCAGAAGCTGCCTCTGAAGGCCGTCGCGGTGTAATCACTGAGGTGTAACGGTATGCGTGATTGTCTCACCATTGACCAGTGAGGTCGACGGTGCAAAAATTTGGATGCAAGTCCGCTGTGTGGTTCGTGAGTTTTGGGACCTTGCCGGTTCTGAGCCTGCTGGGATGCTTTGGAAAGGGTCCCGTGCTGGGTCCCTTCCCAGATCCGGCTCCCGTAACGCCGCCCGCAACAGCCAGCGTCTACGTCATCCAGAACCCAGCGACCTTTGGCGCAGGCTCAGGGTACATCCTGCGGTTTCCCGCGAGTTCGTCCGGGGCAGCCACTCCGGATGCCACGATCCTCGCACCGGCCGGAACCAGCTTTAACGGTCTGGGAACGGATGGTTCGGGCAACGTGTATGTCACGGCCAACTCTCCCACGACGCTGGACCTTCGCGAATACAGCCACGGAGCGACGGGAACACCTGCCCCAATGCGCGTTCTTCCAAGTGACAGCACCACAAAGATGTATGCGCCAAACGGCATCGATGTCACTGCCAACGGAGAGATGTACGTGGCGGAAGACACCGGCGGGGTCGCCCATTACGGTGCGTCGGCGACCGGATCGGTCGCTCCCTCGACATATGTGCTTGGCGCCTCCGAGACCGGTGGAGGTCTCTCGACACTGATCCTTGCAGACGCCGTAGCCGCTGATACGATGGGCAACCTGTATGTCGTGAACCAGGGCACGTCGGGATTTCAGCCGATCTGCGTCTTTTCGTCAACCGACACCGGCAACGTCGCGCCCCTGCGAACCATTGGAGGAGACAAGACGACCATCGGATTCATCAGCGGCATCACGACCGACGACAGCGGCGCTCTGTACGTTGCCGATTCGATCTCTGACGGCCAAGGCAACGTGACTGACAGCATTCTCGTCTTCTCGCCGGCCGCGAGCGGCAACGTACCGCCCGTCCGCACGATCTCCGGAAGCGCGACGGGGCTGACCGGCAGACTTGGCGGCGTAAAGCTGGATAGTGCCGGCAACCTGTACGTGATTGTGAGTGGACGGAGCGGGCAGAATCCATCCGTGGTGAAGTTCCCGTCGCAAGGAGACGGCAACGTCGTTCCCCTGGCGAGCTTCACCTCGCTTGCCTGGACGAACCCGGATAATGAGCTTTCGCTCGCGGTGCACTAAATCAAAGATCACGGCGGAGCTAACGCGGGCACGCTACCGCACTCGTACCTTCTGCCCAGCTTTCACGGTCGAGCTTCAGGAAGGCGTCGCCGCCTTGGTCGCATACACCGGGGCAGAGGTCTGCGCCTGCTCTGCCTGGATCGCGGTGGTTCGTGTTGGTGCGCCGCTTCCGCCGCCCGAGAACCGAACCAGGAACGACTTCAGAATGACGTAGAGAACCGGAATGAAGAACAGGTTCAGGACCGTCGACAGGATCATCCCGCCGACGACAGCCGTGCCCACCGAGTGCCGTCCAAGCGCGCCCGCACCGGTGGCGAAGTAGAGCGGAAGCACGCCCAGGATAAAGGCGATCGAGGTCATCAGGATGGGTCGAAGCCGCAGTTCAGCCGCCTCGATGGCAGCTTCGGTCACCGTGCGTCCCTGCGCCAGCAGCTGTTCGGCAAACTCGACGATGAGAATCGAGTTCTTCGCGGAGAGGCCGATCAGCATCACCAGGCCGATCTGCACGTACACGTCGTCGACCAGACCGCGCAGACTCACCAGCGAGAGCGCACCCAGAATGGCCGTCGGCACCGCCAACAAGATGATGAACGGCAGGGCAAAGCTCTCGTACTGAGCGGAAAGTGTGAGATAGACGACAAGCAGGCCCAGGCCGAAGATCAGGATCGCCTTTCCGGCCGACTGGACCTCCTCGAGTGCAAGCCCGGTCCAGGAGTACGTCATGCCCTGGATCTTGTTGGCCTCAAACAGCCGCTGCATGGCGTCGAGGCCCTGTCCGGTCGAGAGCCCAGGTCCCGCCGAGCCGTCGATCTCCGCCGATCGGAACAAGTTGTAGTGATTGATGACCTGCGGACCGGAGGTTTCCGTGAGGGTGGCCAAGTTGTCGAGCGGAATCATCTGGTTTGTCGCCGAGCGGACGTAGTACTCGCTCAGATCCTTGGCAGTGCGGCGGAACTGCTCGTCGGCCTGGACGTAGACGCGATACGACCGGTTGTTGAAGTCGAAATCGTTCACATAGCTCGATCCCATAAACGTGCCCATCGCGGCCGTGATCTGGCTAAACGGAACGCCGACGGACTTGGCTTTCTCGCGGTCGATCGTGACCAGGACCTGCGGATCGTTGGACGTGAACGTCGTATTCATGCCGACCAGATCGTGTCCGGCGCGAGCCTTGCCGACCAGCGTGTGCGCGACCCGATCGATATCGCCGAACGTGTTGCGGCCGCCATCCTGAAGGATGAACTGAAAGCCGCCGACGGTGCCGATGCCGGCCACGGCCGGAGGTTCAGCAGCAAACGCGATGCCGCCGGGAACGCCAAACAGCTTGGGCCCGACATCCGCCACAATGTTGTGCGCTGTGTACCTGGCGCCCATCTGTTTGCGTTCGTTGATCGGTTTCAGCGGGGCAAAGATCAGGCCCGAGTTAGGCGACGATCCGCCGGAAAGCGAGAAGCCCATGACGGAGAAGGTACCGAAGACGCCCGGATTCTTCTGGACCAGTGCGGACGCGCGGTCGGCGAACTCGGTCGTGTAGCTCAGCGAGGCTCCCGGCGGCGTCTGGACGATGATCAGGAAGTAGGACTGATCCTCCTGCGGGATAAATGCCGTCGGCACATGTGTGTACATGAAGGCCGTGGCCACGAGCGACGCGACAAAGACGGCGAGCAGAGCATACCGGATACGGACGGCAAAGGTGACGAGCCGAGCGTAGCCGCGGATGGCCCACTGGATCGCGTGCTCGATGGGATTGAGCAGCAGGCCCAGAAGACCGGTCTTCGGCGCCTCCGGGCGCAGCAAGAGCGCGGCCAGCGCGGGCGAAAGCGTAAGCGCGTTGAACGCGGAGATGGCGATCGAAAAGGCGATCGTCAACGAGAACTGCTTATACAAGATACCCGTCGTTCCGGGGAAGAACGACACCGGAATGAAGACGGAGATCAGGACCAACGACGTCGCGATCACCGCGCTGGTCACCTCGGCCATGCCGATGGACGTGGCCTCGTGAGCGTCGATCGTCTTGGCTTCCATGCCTCCAGGTTCAGCGTGCGCGTTTTCCCCCGCGGCGCGAGGTCTGGACGCCGCCTCGGACGAGAGCTCGGGCGCGGTTGTCGCATGGCCGGAGAGGTGCCGCTGGACGTTCTCGATCACAACAATCGCATCGTCGACCACAAGTCCGGTGGCGAGTGTGATGCCAAACAGGGTCAGCGAATTGATGGAGAATCCGAAGACCTTGATGAACGCAAAGGTGCCGATCAAGGACACCGGGATCGTGACGGCGGGAATGATCGTCGCGCGCCAGTCCTGGAGAAACAGGAAGATCACGACGATGACGATGATGATGGCCTCGCCGATCGTCTGGACGACCTCGCGGACCGACTCCGACACGACCTGCGTGGTATCGACCGCGATGATGTACTTCATGCCTGGCGGAAACTGCTTTTGCAGATCGGACAGTACCGCGATCGATCGCTTCTCGACGTCCAGCGCATTCGCATTTGAGAGCTGCTGTATGCCGAGGCCGATGGCATTGCCGCCCGAGAACTTCAGGTCGGTCGCATAGGTCTCGGCGCCGATGTCCGCATGTCCCACGTCGCGCAGCAAGACCAGACCGCCGGTCGCGTCATTTTTGAGGATGATCTTTTCGAATTGCCTCGGATCGGAGAGCCTTCCGACCACGCGCACGGCCATCTGAAAGTTCTGGTGGGGATCGGAGGGTTGCTGCCCAAGCTGGCCTGCCGCGACCTCCACGTTTTGCTCGGAAAGTGCGTTAGTCACATCGAGCGCCGTCAGCGCGCGCGCCGCGAGCTTCGATGGGTCGAGCCAGATGCGCATGGCGTACTTGCGTTCGCCGAAGATCACGACGTCGCCGACGCCCGGAACGCGCTTGAGGGCATCGCGAACGTAAACGTCCAGGTAGTTCGACATGAACTCCGGCGAAAGAGAGTGATCGGGCGAGACAAAGCCCACAGCCAAGACGAAGTTCGAGTTGGCCTTGGTGATCGAAATGCCTGTGTTGTTGACGGCGGCAGGGAGGCGCCCCTGGGCGGAGGCCACGCGGTTCTGGACATCGACCGCCGCGATATTCAGGTCGTAGCCGGTCTGAAACGTTACCGTAATGGCCGATGTACCGTCGTTCGACGAGGTGGACGAGATATACCGCATCCCCTCAACGCCGTTGATCGACTGCTCAAGGATCGTCGTCACGGCGGCTTCGACGTCGGTCGCGTTTGCGCCGATGTAGTTGCAGGTAACGACCACTTGAGGGGGCGCCAGCGTGGGGTAGAGCGAGATCGGCAGAGTCGGGATGGAGACGGCGCCGGCCAGAATTATCAGAAGCGCGCAGACCGTGGCAAAGATGGGGCGCCGGATAAAGAAATCAACCACGAGAACCTCGATCGATCGGAGACGGCTTGCGCCGGGTATGTGGGACTTCTCGCCAGATCACGAAATGCAAGAGAGGCCAGGTTCAATGCTGCTGGAGAAAATGCTGCGGACCCAAATTGTGTGAGAAACCTCTAGTTGAGCGGCTGAACCGGTGCGCCATCCTGCAACATCTGCAGACCGGAGATGATCACCCGGTCGCCTGTCCTCAGGCCCTTCAGTACAGGGTAGTTGTTGCCGATCGTGTCGCCGACCGTGACCGGCACCTGGTGAGCGATATAGGCCGGCTTCGGTGGGCTGGAAGGCCCTTGCGCCTGTGCCTCGGAGCTATGCGCGGCCGCCGGAGATGCGGCAGGCGCGGGCGCGACGATGTACACAAACGACTGCCCGCCGATGCGGGTGACGGCCAGCACCGGAACCACCGGAGCGGACGTCGTGCTCCAGATGACGCGCGCCTTTACCAGCTGGTCGGTGCGAAACCGATTGTCGGAGGCCTTTCCGGGAAGATGTGCCTTCACCAGAATGCTTTGCAAACCATTCTCAACCTGCGGCGAAAGAAAGTAGACCGAGGTCTCAGCCACCGTCTTGCCGGCGTCGTCCAGGATCTCGACCGGCAGGCCGTTGTGGATCGATGACGCGCGCTCGGTCGGCAGATAGATGTACGCCTCGAGATCGGTGTGTTCGTCCACGGTGGTCAGCTGCGTCGTGGCGGTAACGTAATCGCCGAGATTCACCGGAATATCGCCGACAATGCCCGCAAATGGAGCCCTGATCTGGTAGTACGCCAGCTGTTGACGCTGCGTGTTGGTCTGCGCCACCGACGCATCGTAGGCACCCTTGGAGTTGCCAAACGACTGCACCGCCTGGTCGTACGCCTGCTTGGAGATGATGCCGGCCTGGTACAGCTGCTTCTGCCGCTCCACGTCGCCCTGGTTGTACAGGTACACCGACTTCTGCTGTGCCTCGGTTCCCACCTGCTGCTGCACCGTCGCCACCTGCTTCAGCGGGTCGATCTGCATGAGGACCTGGCCAGCCTTGACCGTCTGTCCAGAGTGCACGTAGATACGGGTCAGATTGCCGTCTACCTGCGGCTGCAAGGTGGCCGAGCGCCGGCTCTTGACTGTCGCGACGTAGGTGTCGCTGGTCGGAACCGGCTCGAGCGACACCGGCGCGACCTGCACCGGAAGCGCCTGAAATGCGGGCGCGGCGGGTGGTTTGCTCTCCTTGCAACCCGCCACCAGCACCGCGCTCAATGCGAGCTTGCCGAGCCTGGTTAGGTGAGCCTGAAACTTCGTCCTGGTCTGCACTTAGAAACTCCTTACACATCCAATCCATCTGTTCTGAGGCCGCTGTTCTGAAGCCGATTTGCGCGACGCATCTGAACCTCCAGAGAGGCCGACCTTACTGTACTGCAACTCCCCTGTTTCTTCGTCAGTCGCGGTACCTGATCTCGCACGGTCTCAGCACGCCTGAACTTTGCCGCTCGATGGGGCGGCAACGCCGGCACGCCCGCTCTCGATCAGGATGGAAGCCCAGATTTGGTTGGGGGGCGTGATACCTGTTTGGATGACCCGCTCTTCAGAGACGGTGCGCATGTATTTCACACAGCCCACCCGTGCTCAAAGATGGATACCTGAACTTGCTCCGCGTGACGATCCAAAAGGCCATCTTCTCTAGCTCAAGCTCAGAGCCGGCCAGCACGACCTTGTACGCCATCCGGCTTATGATAGCCTTTTATAGGCGGTGCGCGGCCGTCAGATCTGAACCATATGCGTCCCCGTCGTCCAGTGGTCCAGGACACCGCCCTTTCACGGCGGTAACACGGGTTCAAATCCCGTCGGGGACGCCAACTTTCTTAGATTCAGCCCCCAGATACCTGGGGGCAAAACAAGGCGTAAAGCACGTCAACTCTGCTGTGAGCGCAATTCTGCCCGCCTAAGCAATCGTTGATAACGCTCCATAGGCTAATTCAGAGCGGAAAGACAAAGTGCCGCTGTGCCCTGCCGGCCGATCAAGGCCTTGCAGCAAGCTCTACCAAAGCCACTTTGCGTTCCGTCTAGACTAGACGCTGAAGCTCGACCCGCAGCCGCAGGTTGACTTCACAGCCGCATTCTCAAACTTGAAGCCGGCCGCTTCCAGAGTCTCGACGTAGTCGACGACGCAGTTCTGGAGATACATGGCGGAAGTCGCGTCCACAAAAACCTTGAGATCCTCGAAGCGAACGACCTTGTCCATCATGCCACTCTGATTTTCAAAGCTCATCGAGTATTGAAAGCCGGAGCAACCGCCTCCGACCACACCGATCCGGAGGCCGGCGGGGATCGGGTCCTGCGTCGTCATGATCTCCTTGACCTTGGCGATCGCCGCGGGTGTGAGCGTCACGGGCGTCGTTGATGCCGGCACTCCGGTTACAACTTCAGCGGAGGGAGTTGCTGTGACTGTGGCCATTCTTCGATCTCCAGTGTCCATCTCGGACGGATGTTGTCGCACTTCACTCAGTGTATGCGCCCACCGGGGGTGGAGCAAGCTCCTATCGCCTTCTGACGGTTCGCTCGCCTGCACGTATCCAGATGCACTGGCCCGTTCGATCGATGCATGCGGCGGACCGGCCCAAGCAGTATGCTCTCGACAGAGCCCTATGAAGCTGCTGTTGTTCCTGGCAAACGCCTTCATCAACACCTTTGGCATCACTCAGCCTACGCCGGAGCAGAGAGATCGCATGGCAATCTTTATCGGCGTGCTCTTGCTTGGGGTAATGATCCTGGTGGGTCTGATCGGGTTTGGGCTTCGCTCCGCCTTTGCTAGCTAACCTCCCCCGGGCTTATCTCTCTGGCGCCTGGTCCCGAAACGGTCCAGCAGGATCTCGAAAATGCACAGCACCAAATTGTATGTGCCAGAGGCCACCTGCGGGCGGTATGATTGCGTCGGCTCAGGGCAGAGCATCCCCGCCGTTTTTAGGCCGGCTCTCGGTGCCTGGAGGTCTTCTACTATGACGATTGAAACGTTGACCGCATCGATCCCGACGCTGCTTTCGATCTGGGCAGTGTTTACAGCCGGCTTTGTCGGCCTGATTACCTATCGCAGCCAGCTTGTACGCTACGAGGATGATCAGTTGTTTCTGGCCGAAACCAACGCAACCGCTATCGCTGAACAGCGCCAAAGTGAGATCATACGCAGGATCCAAAGGATCGATCCGTTCTTGAAACTTCTGGGCGGAATCGCCGCTCTCCTGACTGCGGTGATTGTGTTCATCTGGGTCGCCGAAGCCTGGCAGACGCTGCGCTAGCCTCCACCTAGCCTCCATCCTCGAGTGCTGGAGATGTGTGCCTCTATGGCGCTCCATGTCTCAAATTAGCAAGCATAGGGACAACTTGCCCCATCCCCTTTCCATCTGACGTGATGGTTGCTAAATGGCCGATTATCGCGTGCATCGGGATATGGACCTGTAGCTTGGATCATCTTCTCGGACAGCCTCGCGATCACTTAGGCTGGACCGTTCTGTTCTCTGCAACCCCGGAAAGGTTTTCTCTCTAATGGCACAACTTCGCATGTCTCTCTTGGCTTCGGCCGCGGTTCTTGCTGTCTGCTTCACCGGTGCAGGTTCGCAAAGCATCGCGCAAACTTCCACTTCGCAGGCCGCTCCGGATAATTCGGCGCAGAACAAGCGCCACTCGACGACGGCCGACAGTCAGAACAACGCCTCCGCGGACCGGCACACGACCGCTGCGATTCGAAAGGCCATCATCGCCGACAAGAGCCTCTCCATCTACGCTCACAACGTCAAGATCATCACCAAAAACGGCGCAGTCACGCTGAAAGGGCCGGTAAGGAGCGAGGAAGAGAAGCAAAAGGTCGCCTCCGTTGCGGCTTCGGTTGTCTCCGCCGACAAAGTAACAAATCAACTCACGGTTAAACAGTAGATTTTTACGCGTTTACACGCAACAACAGCGTCAGCAACAAAGCATGCAGCAGAGGAGCAAACATTATGTCCAGCAAGAACACGGCAGTTTTCGGTATCTACTCCACCCCTGGCACGGCGGAAGCCGCGGTTGATCACCTTCTTTCGAAGGGCTTCACAAACTCGGCCATCTCGGTGCTGCTGCCTGACGACGAGAGCACACGAGCTTTTGCGCACGAGAAGAACACAAAGGCGCCCGAAGGCACGACCACAGGCGCGACGACCGGCGGCGTGGTCGGCGGAACTCTCGGCCTGCTTGCCGGTATCGGCGCTCTGGCCATCCCGGGTGTCGGTCCGCTGATTGCCGCGGGTCCGATCATGGCGACCCTCGCGGGCGTTGGCGTGGGTGGGGCGGTCGGCGGCATCGTCGGAGCGCTCGTCGGCATGGGCATCCCGGAGTATGAGGCCAAGCGCTATGAAGGCGCCGTCAAGAACGGTGGCACCCTCCTTTCAGTGCACTGCGACACCTCGGACCAGATCGATGCAGCGAAGGCCGGCTTGAAGGAGACCGGTGCCCGGGACATCGCATCGACCAGCGAGGAAGGTTCAACCGATACCACCGGCGGTCGCGGAACGTTTGGCAATATCGCTGACGGTGCTCCCCTGGTGAGCCGTGGATCGGACCTTAATAGATCCACCTCCGGTCTCAACACAACGGTTACGGACCGCACCTTTACCGACGAACTCACGCCCGGTCGCGAGGTGATCACCGGAACCACAACGACGCGAAAGTTCTAGATCCGCGGACCTCCCGACACATGTGGCCTGTTCCTCAACCTCCGGAGCAGGCCACATGTCTTCCGGCGTAGCCACGTCTGGCCATTGTGGCAACCTGACAGCACAACTCTGGACGACACCTGCGAATCGGGATATAAAAGTCAGACCATGTTCGTCTCCCTGCGTCAGTTCGCCTGGTCCTGTGGTGTCACACTTCTGCTTTCGGCGACAGGGAGTGCGTCCGCGGCTTCCGGCATCTTTGGGCATTGGACGACGGCCGATGGGTCCACTGTCGTAGCGCTTCCCTGCGGTCGAGGACAGGATAATCAGGCGCTCTGCCTGCGGATCGAACGCTTGAGTCCGACGTCTCCAGGCACGGTCGACGAAAAGAATCCAAACACGTCTCTACGTCAGCGCCAGCTCTGTGGCGTCGAGGTTGGCAGCGGATTTCATCTGGACGGGGACACAAAGGCGACCGGTGGCACCCTCTATGACCCGCTCTCGGGAAACACGTACCGGGGATCGATGGAGGTCAACGGCGACACGCTGAAGCTGCGCGGCTACCTCGGCATCTCGCTCTTTGGGCGGTCGGAGACGTGGCATCGGACGAGCGCGCCCGACGGTGGGTGCCGGCCGGGTTAGCTGATCCGCGTGACGGCACCTAGGACCCGAAGCGCTGGCGTGCCCTGGCAAGCGACTCCGGTGTGTCGACGTCGAGGTCACCCTCTGGAAGGTCGATCGCCGGTCTACCTCCGAGCAGGGATCTCGCGCCCTGATCGCCATCGAGAGACAACAGGGTGTGGAAAAGGTTGGCGGCGAAGTAGGCCGGCACCCCGTGGCGGCCGATGTAGGTCGAGGCTACGGCTTCGTCCCCGGTTCCGGCCAGGGCCTCCAGGTGGGAGGGGCTGACCGCGGGCATGTCGCACGTCATCACCACGACGCCACGGAGGCGGTCAAAGGTCCGGACGAGCTCCATGCCGCAGCGGATCGAGCCGGCCATGCCGCCGCTCCAACCGGAGTTGACGACCACCCAGGCTTCCCGGAGGTCGCAGGCCTGGACGATCTGGGCAGCGGAGGCGCCGAGCACCACGACGACGGGGGCAAGACCGGCTTCCGTGGCCGTCCGCACCGCGCGTCGGAGCAGGGCCTCACCGCCCAGCTCGACCAGCTGCTTCGGCTGTCCGAGGCGAGTGGAGGCGCCGGCCGCGAGGATCAGGGCGGCGACGCTGCGGTCGCTCACGCTGGGGAGCCGACCGTGAGGGCGCAGTGTCGGTCGAGGTACCGATCGGCTCCGCCCTGTTCGAGGGACAGCCGGATCTC
>CAXTYQ010000049.1:0-24286 GCA_964248505.1 uncultured Acidobacteriaceae bacterium | reverse complement strand
AGCTGGCGGCGGTGGGCAACGCCATGGACGCTGAGCTGACCGCCTTGACCGAGTACATGACTGCGATGGACGCGTCGCTGGGGCGCGCGGCGGGCGTGAGCGCGAGCAAGATGCGCTACCAGATGAACCGGCTCAGGCGCATGGCGGCGAACTTCGAGCTGGAGAAGGAAGCCAGTCTCGGGCGACAGGCCGAGATGATTACGTTGCATGTGTTTCCGGAGGGACATCCGCAGGAGCGTCTGCTCGCGGGGATCTGGTTTATTGCGCGGTATGGCGAGGGTCTGGTGGAGCGTCTGGTCGGCGAGGCGGCGAACCAGTGCCCGGGGCATGTGGTGGTGCGGCTTTAGTGGGCCGCCGGCGATGTGTGGCCCACGCGACAGGCGCGTTTTAGAATTGTCCTGTGAGGATAGGGCTATGGGCTTAGAGGATGCGCCGTTTGAGGTGATGTGTCCGGATTGCGGCGCGATGCTGAAGGTCGATCCGGTGACGCGGGCCGTGCTTGCGCACACGCCGGCGCCGCGCAAGAAGACGTTCGAGGACTTTGATCAGGCGACGCAGGCGCTGCGCGAGCAGGACGCCCGGCGCGAGTCTATTTTTGCGCAGAGCATGGCCGCGCAGAAGAACGCCGAGGATGTCCTGGCGAAGAAGTTTGCCGAGGCGATGAAGAAGGCGAAGGAGAGCCCGGTGACGGAGCGGCCCCTGCGCGAGTTTGATCTGGATTAGGTGTGGGGGACGTATGGCGCTTCAGCATCATGGTACGGAGCGCATGCGGCATCCTGAAATTGGTCAACTCAAGCTCGTCGAGGGCCGATGCAAGATGGGTGGTGCCGAGCCGTGAAGCCTCCTCAAGAAGACCCAGCGTTCCGCGTACCTGCAGGTGCAAGGCTGCAGCGGAACGCCGACCCTCTGTCTCGTCTATCAAGATAGTGCCCACACCGAGGTAGATCGCAAGTTCGATCGCCTCCCGCTCACCGTCATCGAGGTCGCGCAGATCGGGTCTAGAGGGAGGTATTTGAGCGTGACACGTCAGCCAGTCGGGCGGTCGGGCGGGTCTGCGATCCAACGTCGCACGGCATCTGGGGTTTTCAGATGTTCGAGCTCAAGCAAGACAGCTGGTGGCACGATGACACGATCGAACAATGCGGGCAGAAGAGCGGCTTGGTCGATTAGTACGAGGTAGTTCAGCGGCGAGGTATCTGCGACGACGATCACTAAGCTTGGCGAAAAGCGATTGCGTCTTGTTCAAGATCATCGACATCGTAGGCTCGCTCCCAAACTTCATGCTGCTTTAGAAAACCGTCCAGTTCGTACCGGGTATCAAAGCCCAAGAGAAGGCGAGTCTGACGAGCGGACAACACACCGCTCCGGTAACCGGCGATGGCAAAGGCTTCGAGCGCCTCGCGTGTGCCGTCCGGGTGCTGAGGGAGGTCGTCTGGCAACTCGACCGTGATCTGCATGAGAAAACGATAGCATGCGGGTCTGCGGCGCTCAGCATCCCACGTGCGGTCCGAGACGCTACTCGGCCAGGCGGTTCGCGGCGGCGACGCGGCCGTACCAGAGGCCTGAGTCTTTGACTGTGCGCCGTTGGTCGCGGAAGTCGACGTAGGTAAGGCCGTAGCGCTGGCTGTAGCCGTCGGCCCACTCGAAGTTATCGAGCAGGGTCCAGGCGTGGTAGGAGCGGACGCGGGCGCCGTCCCTGATGGCGCGATGGAGCTCGGCGAGGTAGAGGCGGAAGAAGTCGATCCGGCGCTGGTCTGGGACCCTGCCGCCGAGCTTTGCGTAGGGCGCGTCGAGGTAGCTGCAGCCGCTTTCGGTGATCTCGATGATGGGGTGGTTGTACTCGCGGGAGATCTGCGTGACGAGGTCGTAGATGCCGGGTGGGTAGACCTCGAGGCCGGCGTCGGTGAGCGGACCCTCGGTGGGCATCTCGGCGTGGAAGCGGGTCAGGTTGTCGCGGCTGCCGGAGCCGCCGCCGTCGAGCTCTGTTTCGGTGCCGAACTGTGCGCCTCCGGCTGTTCCGCCGCCGCTGACATCGGAGACGATGCGGCGCGTGTAGTAGTGGAAGCCGACCCAGTCGAGTGGCGCCTTCATGATTTTGTCGTCGCCGGAGCGGTAGCCCATCTCGGCCAGGGGAGGATCGCCGACAAAGGCTTTGGGATATTCGCCGTACATGGCCGCGTGGAGGAAGAAGACGTTGTTCATGGCGTGGTAGCGGGCCGTGGCGGCACGGTCGGCTTCGCTGTTGGACTTGGGGTAGGCGGGCGCCATGCCGTAGGCGCTGCCGACGGTGGCCTTGGGCGAGACGGCTTTGAGGGCTCGGAGAGCTTCGGACTGCGCAAGGCTGAGGGTGTGCGCGGCGCGGAGAAACAGGCGCGGGTCGGATTTTTGCGGCGGGAAGACACCGGCGCCGTAGCCGAGGTAGGCGAAGGTCCAGGGCATGTTGAAGGGCGCCCAGACGGTGATGCGATCGCCCAGGTGTTTGCCGAGAATCGTGGCGTAGTCGGCGAAGAAGCTGGCGAGATCGCGGTTGGGCCAGCCGCCCCGGTCCTCTAGCGCCTGCGGCAGATCCCAGTGGTACATGGTGCAGAAGGGGCGGATGCCAGCCTCGAGCAGCGTGTCGACGAGGCGGCTGTAGTGATCGAGGCCTTTCGCGTTTGCGGGGCCGGTTCCGTTGGGCTGAATGCGCGGCCAGGAGATCGAGAAGCGGTAGCTCTTGAGGTTGAGCTGCCGGACGATGGCGATGTCTTCGCGAAAGCGGTGGTAGTGATCGCAGGCCACGTCTGCCGTGGCGGCGCCTCTGATCCGGCCCGGCGTGTGAGAAAAGCGATCCCAGATGGACTCGCCTTTCTCGTCCTCGTTCCAGGCGCCTTCGACCTGGTACGCGGCGGTGGCTGTGCCCCAGAGAAAGTCGTTCGGGAACTCGCCTGTTGAGGTTTGTGGAGCGGGAGCGGTGAGCTGTGGAGATGCCGGCGCGCGGCTGAGCCCTGAGAGAGGCGGAGGCTGCGAGAGCATGGCGCCCCCGGTAAGAGCGAGGGACTTGCCGAGGAACGATCGTCGGTTCATGTGGGTGCGCCTTTCATGAAGGCTGTTCGTGAAGTCCGTTCCGCAGCAGCGCGGGTGCTTCGCAACCTGTGCGTTCTGACAGTATCGTAGACGGGGGCGAATGAGACAGAGCGCCGGCGGAGAGACGGTAGACTGGAAGTATGCCGCCGATTTTGAATGCGCAGGGGGTTTCGAAGCGATTTGGTGCTGTGCCGCTGTTTGAGGGGATCTCGTTTCCGGTTTCGGAGGGTGACCGCATCGGCCTGATCGGGCCGAATGGAGCGGGCAAGTCGACACTGCTCGCCGTGCTGGCGGGCGAGCAGGAGCCCGACACGGGCAAGGTCGCGGTGCGCAAGCGGGCGCGCGTCGGGTACATCCTGCAGGAATCGAACTTCGCCTCAGGGGTGACCGTGCGCGACGTCCTGGCCGCGGCGCTTGAACGGGCCGGGACGCCCGAGGCCGAACGTGAGGGACGTTTGCAGGAGACCGCCGGGCGTGTCGGGTTTCCGCGGCTGACCGACGAGGCGGCGAGCCTGAGCGGAGGCTGGCGTAAGCGTCTGGCGATCGCCGAGGCGGTGGTGTCCCAGCCTGATGTTCTGCTGCTCGACGAGCCTACGAACCACTTGGATCTCGCGGGAATCGTGTGGCTGGAAGGTCTGCTGAAATCGGCAACCTTTGCGAGCGTGATCGTCAGCCATGACCGGTATTTTCTTGAGAATGTCGCGACCGAGATCGTGGAGCTGAGTCGGGTGTATGCGGACGGTTTGTTGCGCGTGCGGGGCAGCTACTCGAAGTTTCTGGAAGGTCGCGAGCAGTATCTCGAGGCTCAGACCAAGCTGCAGGACGCGCTCAAAAACCGGGTGAAGACGGAGATCGAGTGGCTCAGGCGGGGGCCAAAGGCGCGCGCGACCAAGGCCAAGGCGCGCATCGACAACGCGCATGAGTTGATCGGACAACTGAAGGAGGTGAACGCGCGGCAGCAGACCTCCAGCGCCGGGATCGAGTTTTCCGGGACCGATCGGCAGACGCGGCGGCTGGTCGAGTTTGAGGAGGTGTCGGTCGAGTTAGGGGGCCGGCGGATTCTCGAAAACTTATCTTTTCTGGTTACAAATGGCGTGCGGGTCGGCCTGGTGGGGCCGAATGGGAGCGGAAAGACGACGTTGCTGCGGCTCCTCACGGGCGAGCTGCAGCCGACCTCGGGCCTCATCAAGCGCGCAAGTTCGCTGCGCATCGTCTATTTCAGCCAGATGCGCGAGATGGACGAGGGCGTGACGCTCAGGCGAGCGCTGGCGCCGGATTCGGACTCGGTGGTGTACCAGGGGCGCGTGGTGCATGTGGCCAGCTACGCGACCAAGTTCCTGTTCACCAGCGAACAACTGAACCAGCCTGTGGAGCGGTTGAGCGGTGGCGAGCGCGCGCGGGTTTTGATTGCGAAGCTGATGCTGGAGCCGGCCGATGTGCTCCTGCTCGATGAGCCGACCAACGATCTGGACATTCAGACGCTTGAGATCCTGGAGGAGAGTCTGCTCGAATACACCGGCGCTCTGGTGTTAGTGACCCACGACCGTTACATGTTGGATCGGGTGTCGACGGTGGTGCTGGGGCTCGATGGCAAAGGACGCGCGGAGACGTTTGCGGACTATTCGCAGTGGGAGCAGTGGCGCGGCATCAAGGTGGAGGAGCCGATCGCGCCGGGAGCTTCGGGCAGGTCGGTCGGAACGGGGAACGGGAGTTCGAGCAATGGCGCGGGTGGGAAGAAGAAGCTTTCGTACCTCGAAGCGCGCGAGTTTGCCGGGATTGAGGAGCGCGTTGAGGCCGCAGAGGAGCGTTTGCAGGCTGCACGCGAGCGGCTGGACGCCGCAGATGTCGTGACAGATGCGGTGGCGCTGACGGCGGCGCTGGCCGAGATGGAGGCCGCGCAGGAGGCTACCGATGAGCTGTATGCGCGGTGGGCGGAGCTGACGGAGAAGGCTGGGTAAGTCGCGGCCGGCGCTTACTTCTTGTGGGCCGGGTTGGGGGTGTTTGGCTTTTTGCCGAGGTCCTGCCATCGGGTCTCTGTTAGCTCGACGCCGTAGTGTTTGGCGGCGGCCTCTATGTTGGCGAAGGCCTGTTCGCGCTCCTCGTCTGAGACGCCGGCGGTCTGGTCGAAGCGGGCGATCGCGTTGCGAACGTGCCCAGCATCGGTGAGCGGCTCTTTGCGTTCCTTGGGAAACCCGAAGACGGTGTCGGGAAGGCTGTTGCGATCTTTGCTGTCGAGCTTTCCGTGTTCGTCGTGCGGCTTCCACGTCGCTTTCATCGGATCGGTCTCCTCAAGGCTTGCGTTGTTTTGATGCGATCTCGGGCCTCTGGCGCGGTATGCTGCTGAGACGATGAAACGTTTCTCTTTGGGCATTCGAGCGGCCTCGGTTGCGGTTGTCGCATCTCTCAGACTTCACGCCTGCGCGCAGCTGGCCGAGCCGAAGCAGGCTGTCGTTCTCCATGCGGCGCGCCTGCTGGACGTGAGTGGGGGGCGGACGGTCTCGCCGGGCGAGGTCCTGGTGGTGGGCGACCGGATTGTGGAGGCGGGATCGCATGTGACCCGTCCGGCTGGGGCGCAGGTGCTCGATCTGGGCGATCGGACGCTGATGCCAGGTCTGATCGACGCGCATGTGCACCTGTTTCTGCACCCTGGCAACGAGGGTCTGCAGACGGTGGAGGAGAGCGTTCCCCAGCGGACTCTGATGGCGGCCGTAGCGGCGCGCGACGACCTGAACGCAGGCTTTACGGCTGAGCGCGACATGGGCACCGAGGGCGCCGGATCGGCGGATTCGGCAGTGCGCGACGCCATCGACGCGGGCATGATCCCCGGTCCGCGGCTGCGGGTTTCGGGCAATGCGATCGATCTGTCCGGCGGCCACGAGGATGCGATTGGGTTCAACCCGGCGCAGCATGTGCTCTCAAACGCGGACTATGCCGACGACGCAACCGATCTGGTGCGCGTGATCCGGACCCAGCGAAAGGAGGGCGCGGACTTCACCAAGATCTACGAGACCGGAAAGGACAGCTTCGCGGAGGGCGGCGACGAGAGCACCGCACAGACGGAGACCGAGCGTCTGTTGAGCGGGCGCTTCGTCACACCGTACCAGTACACGACCGAGGAGCTCACCGCCGCTGTCCGCGAGGCGCGTCGCATCTCGGGCGGTGCTCCAGGGCACGGCGTGGCGGTGCATGCCACGGGCGAGCCCGGAACAGGGTACGCCGTCGCCGCGGGCGTGGCGAGCGTGGACCACGCCTATGTGCTGAGCGACCAGACCATGGCGGCCATGAAGCAGAAGGGCATCTTCGCCGTGCCGACCTTTACGATCATGGAATACTTTGCGCAGGAGGCGACGACACCGGCGCGGCGACGTGTGGACGAGGAGTTGCAGAAGCTGCACGTGCGCGAGTTCAAGCGGCAGATGGCTGCGGGTGTGCCGTTTGCGGTTGGCAGCGATGTGGGTCCGTTTCCGCATGGAACGCAGGCGCGCGAGCTGGTGTTGATGGCCGAAAGCGGCATGCCGGTCGCCGATGTGTTGCGGTCTGATCTGCTGAATGGGGCGAAGCTGCTGGGTTGGGCGGGCGAGATTGGGGAGCTGAAGCCGGGGTACTTGGCTGATGTGATCGCGGTCGATGGGGATCCGGTCGCGGATATCTCGGCGACGACGCAGGTGCGGTTTGTGATGAAGGGCGGGGTGATCTTTCGGCGGCCGTAGCCTCAGCAAAATTAGCTGGCCGACCACTGCTCGTCGGCCGACGGGCCATAGAGCGCTGGGACGGGGATGTCGTTCAGTCGGAGATACACGCCCAGCTGCGCGGTGTGATGGATCAGGTGGTTGAAGCACATCTGGCGAAACGTGAGCGAGCGCGGTTTGTTCAGGATGATCTGTTCGCCGAAGCGAAACGGCCAGGGCTGCGCCAAAGCTTCGTCCGAAGCGGCGGCGAGCGCGGCTCGACACTTTGCCGCGTTCTCGTCGAACTGGCGCAGGCAGGCTTCGCGCGACTTAAAGACGAGCGGGACGTGGGGGTGTTTGGGCGCGGCCATGTCCATGCCCTCATCCTCCATGATGTAGCTGCCGAACAGAGGCATGGTGGCGCAGTGCATGGCGAGTTTGCCGAACGGCATGGATTTGTCGTGGCACTTGAAGTCGGGTTTGTCTTCGGGGACGCGCTCAAGCGTGCGGCGGGTGTTCGAGATTTCGGTGTCGAAGTCCTGGAGGAGGATGTCTGCGGTGGTCATAGTGGGTCCCCTTTCAAACCTGGTCTGCGACTTCTGGCTTAGTTCTCGTCTGCGGAAGGACCGTAGATGCTGGGAACGGGTAGGTCTCTGAGGCGTAAATAGACGCCAAGCTGTGCGCGATGGTGGATGAGGTGATTGAAACAGACGTTGCGCAAAGCGTCGTAGCGCGAGCCGGCGAAGAGAACGTGATCTCTCAGGGTCAGCTTCCAGTTCTCGTGCAGCAGGTCGTCGCCGGCCTCTGCCAGCTGAGCGCGTAGGATGGCGGTGTTCGTGTCAAAGGTGTTGAGCAGGTGATCGCGCGTGGTCATCGCGTAAGGGACGACACTGCTGTAATCGAGCTCGCGCACACCAAGGATGGCTGAGCCGAGTTGAGGAATCTGTGCCATGTGGGCGGCGAGGTGGCCTAACGCCATCGACTTATCGTGGGGTTTATAGCTAAGGCTGTCTTCCGGGACGCGATCGAGGGTTGCGCGGCTTCTCCCTGCCTCGACGTCGAACTCGGGAAGAAGAAGGTCGTGAATGGGCATGCTTGGAACTCCTTGGACACGTAAGTTGTAGCACGAATCAGATCCCCGTGATGTTGAAGCCGCAGTCAACAAAGGTGATCTCGCCGGTGATGCCGCTGGCGAGAGGCGAGGCGAGGAAGAGGGCCGTATTGCCGACCTCGTTCTGCTCGACGTTGCGGTGGAGTGGGGCGCGCTCGGTGACGGCGTCGAGGATCTTCGAAAAGTCGCCGATGCCGCGGGCGGCGAGCGTCTTGATCGGACCGGCGGAGATGGCATTGACGCGAATTCCCTTGGGTCCGAGAGACGCCGCGAGATAGCGGACGGTGGCCTCGAGCGCAGCTTTGGCGACGCCCATCACGTTGTAGTTGGGGAAGGTCTTGGTCGAGCCGTAGTAGGTGAGCGTGAGGATGGAGGAGCCTGGCTGCATCAGGGGTGCGGCGCCGCGAGCGAGGGCGATCAGAGAGTAGACACTGACGTCGTGAGCGATGCGGAAGCTCTCGCGGCTGGTCTTGTAAAAGTCGCCGCTGACGCCGTCCGCGGGCGAAAAGGCAACGGAATGCACGAGGCTGTCGACGCGGCCGAAGGCGTCTTTGATCTGCCCAAAGACATTGTCGATCTGCTCGTCGCTCGAGACATCGCACTGGAAGGCGCGGCCGGTTTCGATCTGGCCGAGGGATTGAAGCAGATCTTCGGCTTCTTTCTTCAGCCGCTCGGACTGGTAGCTGAGCACGAGGGTAGCGCCGGCTTCGGCGAGCTTCTGCGCGATCGCGTAGGCGATGGAGCGCTTGTTGGCGAGGCCGAAGACGACGGCCACCTTGCCCTGCATGCTGATCATTTCGTGAAAACTCCTGTGCTTGGATGTGCGGGTCAGACGGTAAGCATAGCAGTGTGGGCGCGAGGTTTTCCGCCGAGGTCGCGCTCGGGCACGCTTCTCGACAACCTCTTAGGAGCGTTCTGTCTTATCGCTCTACACCTAGAGGAGAACAGCTCTCATCGCAGCGTTGGCCACCCCAAGCGCGCATGATTGGTTGCCCCCCAGGGATTCGAACCCCGATTGATCGGTTCAGAGCCGACTGTCCTACCATTGAACGAGGGGGCAACAGATAGCCAGATGTCCGGCCGCGGATCTCTTCGCCGCCTCTGGTGAGTGTACGGGCGCGGGCATGGCCGGGTCAATCGCATACACCCCCATCTTCCAGCGCAGATCTGCTCTTCCAGCCCAGATCCGCACTCAGCCCAGCCAGGCCGATCCAGACCACTCAAATCAGCTCGCGGCGAAAATACACCACATGACTCGCGGACGTGTTGGGCACGGGCCACGTACGCGTCTCTTGAAATCCAAGCTTGCGGTACAGCCGCTCAGCCGCCTGCATGCTCGACGGATCGGTGTCCAGCATCGCAACCCTGTAGCCGCGGGCGCGAGCCCGACCGAGTACCTCGGTCAGCAAGAGCTCGCCCAGACCCTGGCCCCGGCCCGCTTCCGCGACAAACAGCCGCTTGATCTCACAGGTCTGGTTATTGTCGGTGGCCTCGCCCGCACCCTCGCCCGTGCCCAGAAGCTGCCGGTAAGCGATTGCGCCCAGCGGCGTCCGGAACCCCGTCTCGGCCTGCCCAAACGCCACCAGCACCTCGCCACACTCTGCCGTGTACGGCCCAGGCAAGGCGGCAACCTCCTCCTCGAAGCGCTCAAAGTGGAAGCCCTCGCACCTGACATCCCGAAGAAAGCGTGCGTAAGCGCGAAACAGCGCCTGTGCGGCAAGCCGGTCCGAAGCACTCGACGCCTCGGTGATCGCTCGGATCTCGAACATACGTCCCATGCTAGCGCGGCCCCCGACCGCCACCGAAGCTACGGCAGTCCGATCACCTCCGGGTGCGGCGGGTACAGCTCCGGATGCACCGCCGCCGCCAGGCACTCCAGCCCTTTCAGCAGCGTCGGCGCAGGCGTATTCAGATACTGATCCGGAATGCAAAACACACGGCGGCTCCGCACGGCACGCAGGCTCTCCCACCTTCGTTGCGACACCACCCGCTCAAGCGGAACCCGATCCCCTGCGCCGCACCAGGCAAACACGAGCACATCCGGATCCGCCGCTGCAACCTCCTCCGCTGTGGTGTGCGCGCCCGGCGTCCCCAGAAACCGCCCGTTCGCCGCCTCCACCAGCTCGGCCACCCACACCTGCGACCGGATCAGCGGCTTTCCCCACTCCTCGCAGTACACCAGAGGCCGCGTCGTCGCCGTCTGAGTGTACGTCCGCGTACCCGTCATCGACGCCTGAAACGAGGCGATGCACATCTCGGCGCTTGTCGTCGCGCCGGTCACAGAACCCAGCAGCCGGATGTCGTTGAACACATCCGCCAGCGTGTGCGGAGCCAGCGCCAGCACCGGCACGCCAGACTTCAAGATCGCCGCCAGCGACTCCATCCGGTACGGCACACTCGCCACCGCAAGGTCCGGCTTCGCAGCCTGAATCTCGGCCGCTGACGCCGTCCACGAGTCATGGAGCACCGGCAGGCCGCGTTCCCGAAGCGTCGGCAGTGCGTCCAAACAGTACCGCGTCACCGCGCACAAGCAGTCAAGGCGGCCGAGAGCGTCGAGCGTCAGCGTGACCGAAGGCTGGAGCGATGCGATACGCATAAGGAGGAGCGTACATCGATCTCGGCCTCGCCGCTCTGCGCCCGCCAGCACATCCTCGCCCAACAAGCTCGTAGAATGTTTCTCATGGCGACAGCAACGGGAGCCCTGGCCGACTCACACCAGACCGGATGGTCGCGCTCCCGCACGCTCGCCAGCCGCTATAGCTGGGCCGTCGTTGGGTACAACATCCTCGTCATCGTCTGGGGCGCGCTCGTCCGGGCCACCGGTTCGGGCGCCGGCTGCGGCAACCACTGGCCGCTCTGCAACGGCGTCGTCATCCCCGTCTCGCCCGGCCTTCACACCCTCATCGAGTTCACCCATCGCTCTATGACGGGCGGCGCCACCTTTGCCGTCCTCGGCCTTCTTTGGTGGACCTTTCGCTCCACCACCAAAGGCCAGGCTGCCCGCGCCCTCGCCGTCCTCTCCACCGTGCTTCTCGTCAATGAGGCCCTCCTCGGGGCACTCCTGGTCAAGCTCGGCTACGTCACCACCAACCAGAGCATCGGCCGCGTCGTTATGCTCAGCGTCCATCTCAGCAATACCCTGCTTCTTCTCGGTGCTCTCACCCTGACGGCTTACTTGCTCGGGACCGGACAGCGCTGGCGCGAGTCTCCGATCCATCGCTCCTCTGCAGCTTGGGCCGCGGCCGGCCTCTTTTCGACTCTGGTCGTCGGCGTTAGCGGCAGCCTCGCCGCCCTCGGTGACACGCTCTTCCCTTCCGCCTCCCTGCGCTCGGCCGTAGCTGCCGACTTCGCCACCGGCTCGCCCTGGCTCATCCGCGTCCGCTGGGTGCACCCAGTCAGCGCCCTGTTCGCCGCCATCTTTGTCCTTTGGCTCGTCCGTCGCGCCGGGCGAAGAGGCACCGCGACAAAGCTGGTCCGCACCATCGCCCTCCTCCTGGCCATGCAATTCGTGCTCGGCATCGCGGACGTCCTTCTGCTCGCCCCCGTCTGGCTACAGCTCCTGCACCTCCTCGGCGCCGACCTCTTCTGGGTTGCTCTCATCACGCTTGCCGCAAGGGTTGTCTGGCAAGGAGAGAGCAGCAGCGCTGGAGGGCAGGCCGTCGTGCTCGCCTGAGATAACGCTACGGCTCGGACGATCTGGTCCCCGTCCGGTCCCCCGCAGCCCGATACCGCCCAAGCTCCTTCACAAATACGCACTCGCCGCGAAGCTCATTGATTGCCCTGTCTGCGATCTCCGCATCTCCAAACCGCATATCCACAAAAAAGACATACTGCCACGGCTTGCCCGGCACAGGTCGCGATTCGATTTTCGTCAGATTGAGACCATGCCGGGCGAGCAAACTCAGCGCGCGCACCAGCGTCCCCGGCCGATGGTCGATCGAGAAGCCCAGACTCAGCTTGTTGGCAGCGGCCTCCGCCTCACCGTTGATCGCCGGCCCGCCTCCCGTCCGCAACCCGGCTTCGGCCTCCTGTCCGAGCACGTGAAACCGCGTGTAGTTCTCGGCGTGATCCTCGATGCCGCTCTCCAAGATCTCCGCCCCGTACACCTGGGCCGCCAACTCCGGCGCAATCGCCGCGGTGTCGGTCAGTCGCTCGCTCATCAGATACTTGACGCTGCCGGCCGTGTCATAGAACGGCACCACATCGAGCTCCGGGCGCCGCGCCAGAAAGACTCTGCATTGCGCCAGTGCGACTGGATGCGACAAGACCCGCCGCAGTTCCAAAGCGCGCGCACCCGGCGCGACGATCAGATTGTGCTGGATGCGCATGAGGCTCTCGCCGACGATCCGCACCGGCTGTGCCAGCAGCAGGTCGTAGTGCTCAGCGACCGACCCGTGCAGGCTGTTTTCAATCGGCAGAACCGCACCGTCCACCTCGGCCTCGACCACCTGCCGGAACACCTCGCCCGAGATTGCGCACGGCACAATTTCGCCCTCGGGAAAGAGATCGAGAGCCGCCATGTGGCTGTTGGAGCCGCGTTCCCCTTGAATCGCTAACCGAATAAGACCTCGCAATCCGCTCCGCAGACCAGACAGACCCGACAGGCACGAGTGTAATCCGTCGCCACGAAGTCCAGATCTCGCCCCAGCAACACAACTCAAGACAACCCCGTCCGTACGCCCGGCTTCATACCACACGAGGCCCGATGTGGGCATCAACTTAAGCGAGCGGCTTTTCATAACGTCGCTCATAGGAGATCGGAATGCTCTGGACCATCACAATCATTCTCTTTGTACTTTGGATCGTCGGCCTCGTCAGCAGCTACACGATGGGCGGCTGGATCCACATCCTGCTTGTGTTGGCTATTATCGTTCTGATCTTCAACCTGCTGTCAGGACGGCGCGCGCTCTAGATCGACGTAAGCCTCCCTAGCGAGCGCTTATGACATCGCATTCATCGGAGCACAACCAAGAAACAGACGCACGAACAGGAGCACGTTATGAACGAAAGCACAGTTTCCGGAAAGTTCGACCAAGCCGCAGGCAAGGTGAAAGAAGCGGTCGGAAATGCTGTAGGCAATGAAAAGCTGGCCAACTCGGGCGCCGCCGACCAAGTGAAAGGCGACACGAAGGAGACCTGGGGCAACGTCAAAGATACCGCCTCCAGCCTCACCAACAACGCCCGTGGCAACGCCGACACACGGTCTACGAGCCTGAACCAGAACACCGCGACTAACGGCGAGTCGATGCGCGACAGGATCACCACGGATGCGGACAACGCGAAAAACAAGATCTCCAACAAGCTCGACGAACTCAAAGGTGATCGCTAGATCGCTTTCGATCTACCTGTAATACAGACGTTACAGTGCCCACCCCAGAAAGGTGGGCTCTTCTTTTATGGGTGAAGCAGCACATCCGTCGCTACAAATGCAAAAAGCAGCACCGAAATAACTCCGTTCAGGGTGAAAAACGCAGCGTTCATGCGCCCGAGATCGTTGGGCGCGACGATGCTGTGCTCATACCAGAGCAGAGCCGCCACCAGGGTGATGCCCAGCATCGAAATAGGCCCAAGATGAAAGAGAAAGGAGAGCCAAAACAGAAGTCCGAGCATGCCCACATGCATGGCGCGCGCGAGAATGAAGGCCCTCTCCAGACCGAAGGACTGGGGAACACTGTGCAAACCCGCAGAGCGGTCGTGCGCATAATCCTGACATGCATACAAGACATCAAAGCCGCCCACCCAGAGCAACACAGCCAACGTGAGCACAACGATCCGTGGATCCAGAGTTCCTCGCACCGCGATCCACGCGGCCGACGGAGCTATGCCCAGCGCGAGACCCAGCACGAGGTGAGACCAGCGGGTCAGCCGCTTCATGTAGCTGTACGCCAGCACCACCAGCAAGGCCACGGGCGCAAGCACCAGCGTGAGCCGGTTGAGCATTGCGGCTCCGGCCAGAAACACCAAACATGCGACAACCGTGAAGCCGAGCACAAATCTCCTGCTGATTAACCCTGCAGGAAGTGCCCTCATCGCCGTACGCGGGTTCGCCGCGTCGATCTCCGCATCGACCAGGCGATTGAATGCCATCGCCGCCGACCGCGCAGCCACCATACACACCACAATCCATCCCAGCACACGCGCCGGCGGCCACCCGTGCGCCGCCAGCACGGCACCCGTCAGCGCAAACGGCAGAGCAAAGATCGAGTGCTCCCACTTGATCATCTCGAGCGTATTGGCAGTGCTCTTCCAAAGGGTCTTCATAGTCACTCGTGCTAAGTGCGAGATCGCTAAATTAAGTTCCCCGCCCTTCACAGCGGAGTCAGTGAAGCTATCTCAAGCTCAGAGAGATCTCTCCCCCAGCACTATCTCCCTCTGCTCTGGCTGGATTGTCCAGCTACCTGAAGATTGTTGGTGACTTTGAAGACATTGGGAACGCCGTTTGCGCGGATGCCGGCGACATCTTTATCCGCCTGGCTGTCCACGACACCCGAAAGCGTCACGTTTCCATTGATCACGGTAATCCGGATCGGCTTCGCCGGATCGAGGGCGTACTTGTTCAGCTGCGGTGCACCGTAGATCGCGCGCGCCTCAGCCAGGCGAATCTGGTCGTCGAACGGCGAAGTCGGCGCCACCTCGATGTCGTCGATCACATCGCGCACTCCCGGCGTATTCTCCACCAGGCTAACGGCCGCGGCCTTGTCCGTCGGTCCGTAGGCTACGCCGCCCAAGGTCACGACGCCGTTTTCAACACCAATCGTCAGGGCATTGAACGCGGTCGTGCCGTAGCCGACCCGATAGTAGGCCAGCTGCTCTGCCAACTTATTGCGTAGGGTCGTGTCCTCCACCTGCGGTCCAGCTACTTCTATCCGATCCTGCACACTTTTTACATCTTTGCGGTGGCGAACCTTGCGATCAGCATCCTCCTTTTGACTGTAGAGATCGACCGTTCCCGTCAACGTGACGACACCCTGATTGACGTCAGCCTTCACATTCTTGAACTGCTTCTTGTCGAGCACCTTCAATACTTCCGCCTGCACCTGCTGGTCGTTCTGTCCCGTCCCAACCGCGCTGGATGTCGCTTGTGCAAAGCTCGTTCCGACGCCAAGGACCGCTCCGAAGTACAAACCGCAGGCGAGAACGAGTGTCCTCGCGACCATCTCACGTCTTTTTCCAAGTCCTTTATCAATAGCCATTGCAAGCTCCATAGCCCTGCTTCGACGGTGCATTCAGTCATCTATTTCCGCCAGCAGACTTCAGTTGTATTGGATGCAATGACCTTGCGCACGGCTCCTAGAGCCAGATCTCCTGATGGCCTGGCTTAGGACAAAGTTGCGGAATCCCAGTTTGCTTGAGTAAAACTGGCGCGGTCGGATTCGGCTCGCTTACTCACCCTCAGGAGAACTGCTTTAGCGATACCGCTTTCGCAGCTTGTAAACGATGCTGAAAACGCCCGTTTCGTCGCGCGTGGCCACGATCGACTGGTTCTCGCTGACGGCGTACGTCAACTGGATGAGCTGCTGCGCCGAAGAGTTGACATTGGTCGCAAAGGTGACCGCCAGCTGACGCGATATCTGCTGCTGCACCGTGATGCGTGCCGACGAGTTTCCCAGTGTGCCGACGAAGGCCGGGTCGATCTTCACACTGCCGCCCCCGAACAGCTTTGAAACCCGGCTGCTGACTGTCGCGTTAAGAGCGCCGCCCAGAAGAGCGCTCGTGGTCGGATCCGTGCCGGCCTGCACCTGCTGTTCCTGATACAGCTGCGCCTCCTCCTGCGTGCGACCGAGGGCGAGCAGATTGAATACGTCGGCCTCACTCAGCGGCGGCTCCGACCGGTAGGTCGGCTTCAGGCTCGTAGGCGTGCCTTGCAAGCTGATTGTAATGTCGTAGTTCTCCACCCGCGTCGTCACATCGAGATCGATCAGAGGGTCGATGCGCACCGGATTCGAGAAGTAGATGCTGCCGCGCTGCACCTGGTACTTGGTTCCCGCAAATGTGGCGCTTCCGTCGGTGATCTGGATGCGCCCAAGCACCGCCGGCGCTGCAAGCGTTCCCCGCACCGTCAGGTCCACCATCCCCGCCAGCTTCGCGTAAGAGTTCTGGAAATCCAGCTGCGGCGAGCTCGCTACGTGGATGTCGAGTTGGACGTTGTTCGTAAACGAGCTCGGATTGGGCGGGGCACTCACACCTCCCGACCCAGCGAATGCGGCAAAATCCACATCCGGGCCAACGCCGAAACGCGTCAGCACGACGTCTCCACTCAGCAACAAATTGTTGAGCCCGCCGCGCAGCGCTAGGTTCGTATCTACCGTCGCGCTCAGGCCGTTGTACCGCAGGCGGTTCGCCTTCCCGGTAGCGGTCAGATCAGCGTAGAACCCGTTGCGATACGTCAGAAAACCGCCCACTTTGACCAAGCCGCCGCCAGTCGTCGCCGTCATCTGTTGCACCACCAGCCGGTCCTCGTTGAAGACCAGTGTGCCCTGGAGGTTCGTCAGACCGTTCGGGATGCCGTTTACTGCCAGGTCCACGCCTTCAAAACGAACGTTTCCGGCAAGCGCCGGAGCCTTCAACCGGCCGCCGGCCGTCACCTGGAACTCCACCTTGCCCTTGGATGTCAGGTCGCGGTCAAAAGTGTGCAGCAGCGCCGTATTGACGCTTCCGTTCGCTTGGATATTCAGAGCACCGCCCTTTGGATCCGTGATGCCAAACACCTGCGCTGTACCACCCGCCCTCAGATTCGTATCCGGCGCCGTGATACGCACCTGATCGAGCGTCGCCACACCATTGCGCAGACTAACCCGCAAAGACTGCTCTGCTTTCAGTTCGACCCCCTGCACCGTCACGCTCACCGGATCGAGTACGGCCGTTCCACTCAACCCGGTGGGCGTCTTCAGAGGCCCGCTCACCGTCACGACGCCCGCAATTGCAGATGTCGCCTTGATCGTGTTTGTCGGCGAAACGATGGGCAGTACCTTTGCCACATCCAACCCTCGCAACGTCAGCTTCGCCTGCGTGTCCAGGTTGCCCGTGAGCGAGGTCTGCCCCACAGCGTCGATCGATGCCCCAACCAGCATCGAATTCGCGTTGTAAAACGCCGTCTTGCCCTCACTGTGAACGTCGGCCGTCATCTGGCCGAGGCCGTGTCCATCCATCTCGATCTTCGTTAGACCGAGATGGGCTTTCAGGCCGGGCTCGCTGAGGGTTCCGTTGGCGTCCGCAACTACGCTCAGCACAGCATCCGCGTTCAGGTTTTGTTTCTGCACAAGTGCAAACTTCGAAAGCTGGAGATTGTTGCCCTGGATGTGGGCGCGTACACGTTCAGTCGCTAAGTTGTACGCGCCATTGCCGGTGATCTGCATCCCATGCAGCCGCAAGACGACGCTCTTTGCCTCGATCTGCTTCCCCGCGATCGTCGCCTGCACAACCGCGCTCTCATACGGCTCCCCGTAGGCTACCCCATTTGCGAGCGAGACCTGCCCCGTTCCGGACAGATCCTTCAACGTCCCGCTCGCCTGCACGTTCACGTCCATCGTCCCGGAGATATCGTATTTGCCCTTTTGTCCGGCGATCTCAAGCACGTCCGCAACCTGCGCTCCGGCCAGCTGTACCTTCGCATCGACGCTGGTCCCGTCGTCCCACACCGAGCTGACCGCGCCTCCGCGCGAAACCACACGCCGCGGCTTGAACGCACCCGACACGTTCAGCACCGCCGTTCCGCGCTTGATGGTAGAACTCGCGACCGCAAGTCCGGCCGGCGTGTACTCGGCGTCCGCCACCACCGAATCGATATGCACGTCGGCCTCTGTGCCTAACCGCACCTGGAGATCGTTCGCCTGCACATGGCCCTTGACATCAAGCGCCCGCAACGCTCCCCGCGCCGTACCATCAAAACCAACGGATCCATGCAGCACTACCGGAAGCGCCGCCGATCCTTTCTTCCCATTCGCCGCAAATCCCAGCGTCTCGAGCATCTGGTCGTACTCGCCCAGATCCTGCACCTGCGCATCTAATCGCAGGTCGGTCAGAGGATCTCCCTTGTTTATGCCCAGAACCCCGCTCGCTTCCAGCGTGGACGCCATCGTCTCCAGACGCACACGCTGCAGCTTCACGACCTGCGTCTTGCCGATGAAGCGCGCAATCAACTCCCCACGTACAGGCACGTTCGATCGGGCACCCGGCCGTCGAACCCCCGTCGGCGCCAAACGGAGATTTGCGTTGACATCCACTGTATCGATGATCTCAGTCGCAGGTCCGCCCCACTCGGCCGTGACCGGACCCGAGATCGCCGTGTCGAAACCCAGGTCGCCATACCCCTTCGGCGCCGCGATATCCATAAGGGTTCGCAGTGGAATCCGGTTCGTGGTCACCTTCAGAATGGCGTGCGCCCGCTGAACCGGGGAGATCGTCACTGAGTCGACCGGCGGCTTCGCCCCGACACCCACAGCCGTCGTATTCGCCGTCTTCGCGGCGGCCACCGTCGTCGGGGACTTCTCAGCTGTGTTTGCCGGCACCTCCCCCAGCCAGTTCGAGATCCGCAGGTCGCCCGCCGCGCTTCCGCCCCCAGGCAGATACCCCGTCAGCGCCGTAAACAGGAGCTCGGTCGGAGTCACGTGCAGCTGAGCACCCCCGTTGATGTTATGCAGCCGGACATTCTGGTCCACGTAGCCGGCGTTGTGCAACTTCAAATCCCCCACCACGAGATATCCAGCCTGGCAGTCCGGGTCAGGCGGAAGCACCTTCGTGTTCAGGGCCGCTGCGTCGGCCGGGTGCCGCTGCTGGGAGAACCGTGGCTGCTTTTGCGCCTCCGCCGGCGGCGTGTAACAGTTGTGCCCTTGTACGTGCAGCTCCAGAGCTCCCGCGTTCAGGCCCGAAACACCCCCCAGCACGGATATCTGCTTCAGCTCAAGCGAACCATCGACCGCACCCTCCCACTCCGGCTTGGCGAAGTGCTTCAGCGACGCCGACGCATGCAGATCCGAGGCCGCGCCCGAGTGCACGTCCAGCTTCTTGATCTCCGCGAGATCCCGCCCCAGCTCCGCCTCCAGGTGCATCTTCGATTGCGCTTCCGGCTCGGCTGCGATGCGCGTTCGCAGATCGTTCAAGTCGATCACGGCGCCGTACCGGTCCACGGAAGCAAGATAGTTCACGCGCGCCTGGAGATCTCGCGCCGCAACGTCAAACGGGATTGCCCGGTCGTTCACCAGAGCCACCCCGTTTACCAGCTCGACGTCCTTCGCCTGGAAATCGAGCAACGTGTCCTGGATCGGCGTCTTGCTCGTATTCGGGTGCTTCGGCACCGGCTGATTCGTCTTTCCGTCCTTGGTGATGATCAGGTGCACCTCGGGCTGCTCGGCGCGCAGGTAGTTCAGACCAATATGCGACTGCGCCCCTCGCCCGATCGTGTGGGAGATAAACGTGTTGATCCTGAGCCGAATCAGAACGCGCCGGACTGAAAGGTAAGGAGCCTCGCCGGGCCCCTCAAGCCCATGAATCACCAGACCGTCCACCTCGATCGCCAGGTGCCACAGATCGAATCGAATCCCGCCCAGATCAACCTTGCCACCGGTCGAGTTTTCTAGAACCGAAACAACTTCCTTGCCGACCCGCTGCTGAAAATCACGCGTCCGGGTATACCAGGTGACACCGACCACAAGAATGGCAAGGAGTAGCAGCAAACCGCCCGCGGTCCACAGCAAAGCGCGCACAAACCGGCCACCGCGGCGCGACTTCGGCACACTCGCTTGCTCCGCCGGGCTGGCGGGCGTCTCCGGCACGTGCTCCCGGCCTCCGATCACTGAGTCACCACCCCGTCCGGCTGAATCACGCGCACCGATCCCTGCGCGCGGAGGCTCTTCAACCAGTCGCCCAGCAGATTGCTCACCTGCTGCTGCAACAGCACCTCCCGAATTCGGTCGGAAACATCGGCCAGCTTGGCAGGCCGCACCTTCTGTTGCGCGTACTCCGGCAACAGCGTCTTGTCGTAGTAATCCTGGATCTCTGCATTCGATATCTGTATGCCACTGCGAAATCGAATCTCAATAAACCGCAGAGCTTCCATGCGTTGCCGCCAGCGCGCCCGCAGCTCCTGCATCGTGAAGCCCTGGTCGGCGACAAACTTCGCCCACCCGGCCTCGGTCTCGCAGTGGTAGGCGCGGCACTTCGGGCTATCCTTTCGCAACTGCTCCAGCTGCTGGTCCACCTCTTCGTCCGTGATCGGGGGCTGCGGCTGAAGCCTGGCCTGCTCGAGAATCAGGTCGCGGTTGATCAGCCGCTCGACTGCGCGCTCCCGCGAAAAACCTTCGTTCGAAGTTCCGGAGGCCGGTGGCTGAAACGCCGCAAATCGCCGCTCCTCGTCGATATCGCTCTCAAGCACCGCATCTGAATTCACCACCGCAACCATTCGGTCAAGCATCACGCCCTGTCCTGATCCAGAACCCTGCCCAGAGCTCGCAGTCGGATTTGTGCTCGGGCCCGGAACCGTCGCCGCCCCG
This sequence comes from uncultured Acidobacteriaceae bacterium, assembly GCA_964248505.1. Classification (GTDB taxonomy): domain Bacteria; phylum Acidobacteriota; class Terriglobia; order Terriglobales; family Acidobacteriaceae; genus Edaphobacter. The sequence continues at coordinate 3,956 of CAXTYQ010000049.1, read as the reverse complement.
GAAGCCCCTCCAGGAGCGGTCTGGGCCGGCAGAGATCTCGCAGCCAGCAGAAATGCAAGGCCAGCCAACATCGCCCGCACAAGCCCGTTTTGGTCCGGTCGGATCATCTAGAAACTCTGTCCAATGCTGAAGAAGAAGTTGAAGTGACCGGCCTGCCCGACGTGCGGCACGCTGCCGTTGAAGTCGTAGATCACAGGGTAGATGGGTGGGTTGAGGTTGTAACTGAAGTCGCCACGAATCGGACCCACAGGGGTGCTGTAGCGTACTCCTATACCGATATCATGCGAAAAGTAGTTGAAGTCGCATGTACCTACGTGCGAGGCAATCACCGCCGCACTCGAAACGTCCCGGCAGGTCTCCGAATTCGGCTGGTGAAACCGGCCAATACTCGGAAACAGCTTTCTTCCGTTCTGAAAGACGTTTCCCATATCGTGAAACAAAACAAAGCTCACGCTGGTTCCGACCACAGGGAGCGTCGGCGGCGGCATGCGCAGCTCAAAGGTGTTCACCACCACGGCCGTTCCGCCCACAGGATAGCCGGTCTGTAGATCGCGCGGTCCCGCTCCATTGATCGAGAAGCCGCGAAGCGACGTGGCACCACCTGCATACAACCGCTCCGGAAGGGGTACGGCCGTACAACTCGGGTTCGTGTTCAGAAGCACGCCGGCGCACGGGTTCCCGGCAATCACGTCATTGGTCGCGTTTGCGTTCGGATTCGGTCCAAAGACATTCTCAAAGCCGATCCGGAGATTGCGCGCAAACACGTACTTGTGATCCCCCTTGCCAAACTGGTAATACGTCGAGTTTGTTCCGTCAAACCGATTGAAGTTGGTCTGAGATCCAACTCGCGGATCGGCATAAAACTCCTGCATCGACGTGTAGGATCCCTTCACTGCATCGAGCGGACTCGGGGACCGGGTATCGTGAAACCACGTCATCCCAGGACCGCCGACGCGGACCGGTTGACTCAACAGCGGAATCAGGTTCGCTGAAATCTGCAAACTGTTCGGATCCACCTTTACGCGACGGTACTGAAAATCGTAGATAAAGGTGTCCGCCCGCTTCACCTTCTGCGTCACCCGAAAGTCGGCCTGCAAGGTCGATGCGGCAAAGGTACTGATGTTCTGCACATTCGTATAACCGCCGGAGATAATCGCCGTCAACTTCGGACTTCCCAGCAGATTTGGGTTGTTGAAGCTTGCCGTCGCCACCTCCTCCAGCAAGCCGTAAGTCCCGTGAAACGTTAGCGATTGCTGCGTTCCGCGAAAGTTGATGCGCGCCACATCCACCGAAACTCTAGGACTCACCCCCGCCTTTCCGTTCTGCGAATACTGAGACGTCTCGGAAGGCGGGATACCGAGCAGAATCGCCGATGCCTCCGAGATCTGCCCCCGCTTGGGAATTCCCGTCTCCGCCTCAAACCCAAAGCCGTAAGTCACGTCCCACCGTCTGGCCTCTGTCAGTTGCAGCAACACGTTCTTTTCAGGGGCATCTCCCGTCGGATTCTGCACAGCCGCAACCACCTCGTTGAAGAGCGCCAGATTGTACAGATTGCGCTGCGTGTCCAGAAGCGCGCTCTGGTCCAGAGGGTCCCCGGCATGCACCAGAACTTGCTGATTTACAACCTTCTGTTTAGTCGTGCCTAAACCCGATTCAAGAACATGGTGAATCGTCACCTGCTGACCTTCCGTAACATCGAGCGCAACGTCCGTGCGCGTCGGATCGGTGGTCTCCTTATCCTGCTTGATCTCCACCTTGGCCTGATCGAAGCCGTGGCTCACGTAATACCCAAGAACCGCGTCCCGGTCGCCGGAAAGTGTGATCAGCGAGTACGGCTGGCCCGTCTGCGCGTTGATCAACCCCGCAAGGACGGCGCGACGCGACGCATCCACGCCCTCGATCTTCACGGCACCGAACTTCTGCTGCGGACCTTGGTCGATCGTGTAAGTAACGCTGATTGCGGCCTCCTTCAGCGGCTTTCCATTCGGCTTGTCGTCCACGTCCTTGGTCCCTGCGGTCACCTTTACCGCGCTAAACCCGTTTGCACGATAGATCGCCTCGATCGAACTCACATCCTGCCTCACCAGAGCCGTGCTGTACCGCCCGTTGCGAATGTACGCATCCGCTTTCTGTACCTGTACATGCTCGCGAAGAATGCTGTCCGACAGGTACTTGTTTCCACTGAAATTGACCGCAATCACCTTGTGTCGCATCTTTCGATCGACTGTGTAGACCACCCGCTCTTCCGGCGTGTTCTCCCCGATCACGTGATAGTCCACCTCGGCGTCGAAGTAGCCCTGCTGCTCCACGAAGTCTTGAATGTGGGTCTTGCCTTCGTTCAAAAGATCGTTGTCGACCGCACCTTCCTCAAAGACCGGCACCAGAAGTTTCAGGCGACTCTTGGATACCTTGATTCCCTCAATCAGCACCTTCACCTTGGGCCCTTGATTCGCTCGAAAGGTGTAGTTCAACCGGTCCGTCGAGGCGTCATACACCTGCTTCTCAAGCGTGATCGTGCCTTCCAGTCGATCCTGCTTCTGGTACACCGCCCGAAGATTATCGAGCGCTGTGCTCGTCGTCTCCCGCGTCACTTTGGATTTCAGCTTTAGCTTCCCTTTCTTGCGAAAATCTTTCTCGGTCAGCCCCGGATCGGTTCCTGTGATCGTCACCGCACCCACCCGCGCCTGCGGTCCAGTGTTCACGGTGTACGTCACGTTTACCTGGTGGCCCACCTCGTCCCGCGTTGTACTCGCGGCCACCTTCGGTTCATAAAACCCGTTCTGCGCCAACGATTGCACGATGCCCTTCGTTCCCGCCGGAACCATAGGGTCGCTGAACGACGTTCCCGGATCGAGCTTCGTCGCGTACTCAAGAAGCGAACTCAGACGCTCACTTTTGACGCCCACGATCGCGACCCGACCCACGTAAAACTGCGGGCTGCCCGCGAAGATCAGAGTTACACCGGCGGCTGTTCGAACGCCCCGCACCGCGATGTCACGGTACCGTCCACTGCTGAACAGACGGCGCGTGCTTTCGCGCACCTTGTCCGGGTCGAGCGGCTGTCCGGACTTCTGCGCAAGCTCCTTTGGAAGCGCAGATGTGTCGTCAAATCTAACCCCCTCGAACTGGATGCTTTCGACTGGCAAACCCTTCCACTGGAAGATCGAATTCGGCAGCGGCGGACCGATCTTTAGCGGCGCCGACGTCCCATTCGCCGCCGCCCCAACTGCGTTCGGCGCCACCGTCTGAGACGCCTGCGGAACCGCTCCCCCGAGCCCCGGGTTCACGCCGCCCGTGCTCGGCGAAGGCGCCGGCGTAGACTGCGTCGGCGATGGCGGCGTCTGCGCCTCCAACCTCGTTGTCTCACACCACGACCCACACCAAAGCATCGCCACAAGGAGGGAAAGGGAGAGGACGTGCCGCGTCCATCTCGAGTCGGCGCTCCGAGCGCAATGCCCATGCCCTGACCGGATCAGCCCAGGCCGGACGTGCCCGGATCGAAGCCTAACACTCAACATCCCACCTCTTGTCTTCTTAATCGGAGCCGGCGTCCTCTGCCCCGGACAGACATAACTACACGCATCGCCCTGCTCTCCATACGGACGAACAGTTCCGGAGGATGTTTGCAGGCGTCGCCGCAAAAGGCCAAGCCTGCCACACCCTGCCAGAGCAACCGCAGTCTCTATACTACTAAGGTCCCTATGCCCCAGCGCACCGCAGTATCCCAACGCGCAACACCGAGCCCAATCTGGGCTAACCCGGCCAGTGTCTCCCGGGCGGCCCCGAGATCGATTTCGGGAGATCCCCCGCCTTCTGTACCGACCACGCCGGTACAAGGCAAGGGCGACGACTCGAACGACCTCAACGACCGCTACTCCCGACAGATTCTTTTCGCTCCCATTGGCCAGACTGGCCAAAATTTGCTTGCCGAGGCACACGTCGCCATCGTCGGGTGC
>CAXTYQ010000048.1:0-24799 GCA_964248505.1 uncultured Acidobacteriaceae bacterium | reverse complement strand
CGCGTGCCCCTTGGCGTGCTGGATGCAGTGCCGGGCGCGGTTGTGGATTTTGTTTTGGCGAGTTCAGCCGCGGCAAGTCCGCGCATTTTGTTTAGGACGGAGCTGTGTTCGGCTTCGTCGGTCCAGGGCCGGCTGAAGTCGTGCACGGGGCGATTGCCGGCGTCGGAGACGGCGGAGATCTGATGCAGGCCGGCTGGGAGGCCGACGAGTTTGGGGATGTTGCGGTCCGCGCCGGAGGCTTCCTCGCTGTTGCCGCGATGCAGGCGGGGGCGGTCGGGGTCGTCGGTGATGGAGCCGCGGGCGGTGACAGTGGCGACGTCGGATTTGGCTTTTTTCTGTTTGGGGTCGTCCGGTGGGCGGCGGCGCAGAGTGGGGCGGTCCGGGTCGGGTTTGCCGGAGGTCTGGTCGGGGTCAGGTTTGGACGTGTCGGCTTTGGTGGGGTCGTTGTCGGAGTTGGTGGTGGCGGTGCCGGGGTCTGTGGTTCTCCGCCGCATGGTGGGGCGGTCTGGATCGGAGTCGGAGGTGGTCGCGGGTTTGGTGGTGCCGGCGGTCTCTTTGCCGTCGCGGGAGGTGGTGATGACGCCGGTGGTGCGGGCCGCCCGGAGGACGGGCTCCTTTTTGGACGGTGGCGCGAGCGGGCGGAGGCTGCCGTAGCCGAACCAGCCGTCGTCGAACTGACGGTTTTCGGTGGTACTGGAAGCGCCGAGAAGGTGTTCGGCGTAGCCGAGATCGAGCAGGCCCTGAGGGACTCCGGCGCGCTCGATCTCGTACTCGTTGCCAGGGCTGAGGGCGAAGGGAATGGGACGCGAAAGATAGACGCCGGCGTCGCGCAGCTCACCATTGGCAAAGATGGTGACGGGGACGAGGCGATTTGCGGTAGGTTTGGTGAGATCGCCGGTCCACTCGTAGACGCCGACGGCGCGGAGAACATCTTCGGGCTTTTGGACTTTGTGAGTCTGCGCGGGAGCGGGGAGGCCAACTAAAACGGCGCCGGCGGCAAGCAAGACACGGGCACGGCTCACGAAGTTTCCCGGCCGCGGCGACATTTGGATCTCAGGACGCATATGAGCTATAGCGGACACAGGAGTTTAGACGTATTTGAGCCGCCGGAGGAGGCAGATGCCGACGCCGGAACTCCATGGAAGAACAGATGGCAGGTGTCGGATAGGATGGTCCGGGTGAGTGCAGAGCCGCTACTTCGGGTTGACGGGCTTCGGATAGGCTTTGGCGAGACCTCGGCGGTGGATGAGGTGTCGTTTGCGATCGCGCCAGGCGAGACGCTGGGGCTGGTGGGAGAGTCGGGGTCGGGGAAGTCGGCGACTTCGCTGGCACTGCTGCGTTTGCTGCCGGCCTCGGCAAGGGTGACGGGCGAGATCTCCTTTGCGGGAAGAAGCCTTCTCGGACTGAGCGCGGAGGAGATGCGGCGGGTGCGCGGGCGAGAGATTGCAATGGTATTTCAGGAGCCCATGACGGCCCTGAATCCGGTGATGGCGGTAGGCCGGCAGATCGCCGAGGCTGTCCGAGCCCACCACCCGGAGATGTCGCGGGCCCAGGTCCGGGCGCGTGTGATCGAGGCGATGGAGGCGGTTGCTCTCCCGGAGCCGGAGCTCCGCTTCGGGGATTATCCCCATCAATTCTCCGGCGGTCAGAGGCAGAGGATCTTGATCGCAATGAGCATCGTGAACCGGCCGAAGCTCCTGATCGCGGACGAGCCGACGACGGCACTGGACGTGACGGTGCAGGCGCAGGTGCTTGATCTCCTGCGGGATCTAAAGCAGATGTACTCGCTGACGATGCTGTTTATCTCGCACGACCTGGCCGTGGTGTCGGAGGTTGCGGACCGCGTCGCGGTGATGCAACACGGGAGGATCGTGGAGATGGCGAGCACGGAGGAGCTGTTTCGCGCGCCGCGGCACGCGTACACACAGAAGCTGCTCCGGTCGGCGCCGACGATGCGAACCGACCGCGGCCGGCCGCTGGCGACGCTTCTCTAGGGAAAGGCTGCGATACTGACGAGGCACTATGCGCGCCCTGGTTCTGTCTGACATCCACGCGAATCTCGAAGCGCTCCGCGCCGTGCTCCAAGCGACGGCGGGCCGGTTCGACACGCTGTGGAACCTGGGAGACACAGTGGGCTATGGCGGAAGTCCGAATCAGGTGATCGAGATGATTCGGCCGATCGCGGCCGTGAATGTGCGGGGCAATCACGACCGCGTGTGTGCGGGTCTGAGTTCGGCCGTGAACTTCAATCCGGTGGCGCGGTTGGCGGCGATGTGGACGAGGTCGGAGCTTTCAGCCGAGAATCTGCTTTGGCTCCAGGCGGTGCCGCAGGGCCCGGTGTCTCCGGCCGCTCTCGATCATCAAGCGGGCGAACAGGAGCCGCCGCCCTCGGTGGCGTGCGCTCACGGGTCGCCGCTCGACGAAGATAAGTACATCTTGAATCTGCGCGATGCGTGGGCGCCGCTGCAGCAGATGGAGACGGCCATCACGTTCTTCGGGCACACCCACATCCAGGGTGGATTCATGCAGCACGGAGCCAAGTGGCAGGAGGTGCGGCCACGCTTTCGGAGCCGCAACGACGTCGAGATGCGAACGCTCTCGCTGGTGGCCGGGACGCGGCATCTGATCAATCCGGGGTCGGTGGGACAGCCGCGCGATGCGGATTGGCGAGCGGCGTTTCTGATCTACGACAGCGATGCGGGAGAGATCGAGTTCTACCGCGTCCCGTACGATTTGACGGCATCGCAAGGGCGCATCCTGATGGCGGGTCTGCCGGAGCGCCTGGCGGCTCGGCTGCGGGAGGGGCGTTAGGTGTTTAGCCAGTTTCTAACCCGAAGGCAGGCGAGAGACAGTGGGTGTGCTCTGGAGGGAGAACGTTACTCGACGCAGCCTGGTCCTCACAGGGTGATCAAATCGCCAGTTTCTTTCATATGGCGGTTCGAGATTGAGCGAAGCGTTAGGCCGTTTGTTGTTCTTCCAGCTCCATGCCCAGTTCTTCCCACTCCGCAAGCAGGAGTTCGTGTTTGCGGCGCAGGTCGGCCAGGGCCTTGGCTCCGCGCTGGGATTCTTCCGCGGTGCGAAAGGTGCCGGCGCTCGCTTCGGCGAAGCTGATGAGGCCTTCGATGCGCGGGATCTCTTCTTCGACGGAGCGCACGCGGTCTTCCATCTGTCTGAGTTTGATGGGGTTGAGGCGTTTGGCTGGGGTCTTCTCGACGGCGGTGTCCGGGGTGCGGGCGACGGTGGCGCTGACGGTCGGTGCCGGATGACTAATGGCTTCGATGACCTTTTCGGGGCCGCCGGATTTACGCCAGAGGTAATCCTCGTAGTTGCCAGGGTAGATGTGGACGCGGCGCTCTTCGACCTCGAAGACCCGGGTGGCGAGGCCGTCGATGAAGTAGCGATCGTGGGAGACGAAGAGGACCGTGCCGGAGAAGCCGCGGATGGCCTCGAGCAGGACATCCTTGGCGCGGAGGTCGAGGTGGTTCGTCGGCTCGTCGAGAAGCAGCATGTTGGCAGGCGAGACGAGCATCTTTGCCATGGCATAGCGGTTTCGTTCGCCGCCCGACAGGACGCCGAGCTTCTTGAAGACGTCGTCGCCCGAAAACATAAAGCAGCCGAGGAGGTTGCGCAGCTCGACCACGGGGACCTTGGGAGACGAAGCGGAGATGTCGTCGAGCATGCCGGCGGCCCCGTCGAGTACCTTGTACTGATCCTGGGCGAAGTAGTCGGCGAGCACATTGTGGCCGAGTTTGACCTCGCCTGAGGTGGGGGCCTCGAGGCCTGAGAGCATGCGGATGAGAGTAGATTTGCCGGCCCCGTTGGCCCCGACGAGGGCGATCCGGTCGCCGCGATCGATGGTGAAGGAGACGTCTTCGAGGATGGTTTTTCGGCCCTGGCCGTCGCGTGTAGGGTAAACCTTGGTGAGGTGCTGGACGTCGATGACGGTGCGTCCGCTCGCCGGGGGCTGCGGAAAGGTGAAGTGGATGGTGGCTTCCTCTTCGGGGACCTCGATGCGCTCGATCTTGTCGAGTTCCTTGATGCGGCTCTGCACCTGTTTGGCCTTTGTGGCCTGGTAGCGGAATCGGTTGATAAAGGCTTCGAGGTCTTCGATGCGGTCGCGCTGATTCTTGTAGGCGTTGAGGATTTGGGTGCGGCGTTCCTCTTTTTGGGTGACGTATTTCTCGTAGCCCCCGACGTAGAAGTGTGCACGTTTGTTCCAGATCTCGGCGATCTTGCCCACAGTAACGTCGAGGAAGTAGCGGTCGTGCGAGATAAGAACAAAAGCGCGCGGATAGCTGCGGAGGTACTCCTCAAGCCAGTTGCGAGTTTCGAGGTCAAGGTGGTTGGTGGGTTCGTCGAGAAGGAGGAGCGATGGTCTCTCGAGCAGAAGTTTGGCGAGGGCGATGCGCATCTGCCATCCGCCGGAGAACTCTTCCGTGCGGCGTTCCCAGTCTTCCTTGGGGAAGCCCAGACCGCCGAGGACGGTGCCGACCTGCGAGTCGAGCGTGTAGATGTCGTGCGCGTGCATGAGTTCGGCGATGTGCGAGTAGCGGTCGGCCGCCGCAGCATATTCGGGGCTGTCGGTGGGGTGTTCGGAGAGCTGGGCGGAGAGGACTTCGGCTTCGGTTTCGAGGCCGCGAAGATCGTCGAAGACGGAGAGGCACTCTTCGAAGACGGTTTTGCCTCGCATGGTGAGGCCGTCCTGCGGGAGATAGCCGAGGGTCATGCCTTTGGTCTTCGAGACCGTGCCGTAGTCGAGCGACTCAAGGCCGGCGAGGACCTTCAGGAGGGTGGATTTGCCGGTGCCGTTGCCACCGACGAGGCCGGTGCGCTCCTCGGGTCCGATAAGCCAGTTGAGGTCTTCAAAGAGCAGCTTTTGCCCAAAGCGCTTGCCTGCGGAAGAGAGTTGCAGCATATGCTCTTATGATCGCATTTTGCCGGTTCGATGGCTTTCTATTAGAAGACGGTGGATGGAGGCAGAGTTTGCGGGTTTCGCTATTTATCACGTGCTACAACGACACCGTGTTTCCGGAGACGGGGCGAGCCGTCGTCCGCGTGCTGGAGCGGCTTGGCCACACGGTGGACTTCCCCCCCGGCCAGACCTGCTGCGGCCAGATGCACGTGAACACGGGATATCGCGAAGATGCGCTGCCCCTCGTAGCTCGATTTGTAGAGCAGTTTCACGATGCGGAGGCAGTCGTGATTCCGTCGTCGAGCTGTGTGACAACGATGCGCGAACAGTACCCCGGCATGGCGAGCGATCTGGAGCGCGGCGGGCGGCACCGCGGATTGCGAGCCGAGGTCGATCGTCTGCTGCCGCGCGTCTTTGAGTTTTCCGAGTTTCTTTCGCGACGTCTCGGCCTGGTGGATGTGGGTGCGTACTATCCTCATCGGGTGACGTACCATGCCAGCTGTCATGGTTTGCGGGCGCTGGCGCTGGGCGATGGGCCGGAGATGCTGCTGCGCGGTGTGCGTGGTCTCGAGCTGACGGTGCTGCCGAATGTCGACCGCTGCTGCGGGTTTGGGGGGACGTTTGCCGTGAAGAACGTCGCTGTTTCGAGCGCGATGCTTGCGGAAAAGGTAAGGGACGTGCTGAACGCGCGATCAGAGGTGTGCACCGCGTGCGACAACAGCTGCCTGATGCATATCGGCGGCGCTCTGCATCGGCAGCAGGCGGGTGTGCGTACGGTTCATCTGGCGGAGATTCTGGCGGGCGAAGAGGGTGCTGGCCGGTGAGCGGAGGCAGCGGTCTCGATCCACGGACGGCCGAGCCGTTTCCGGTGATCGCCAACGATCTTGTACGGGATACGCAGATGCGCGCGAATGTCCGTCACGCGACGGAGGTGATTCAGGCGAAGCGAGCTCGCGTGGTGGCCGAGAGAGCGGATTGGGAGGAGTTGCGCGAAGCCGGCAAGCGCATTCGAGAGCATGCGATCGCGCACATGGATACGTATCTTGAGCAGTTTGAGCGGAGATGCACCGACGCAGGCGGTGTGGTGCACTGGGCCCGGGATGCGGCCGAGGCGTGCGCGGTCGTGGTGCATCTGGCGCGCGAGTCGATCGAGCGGGGGCGGACGGCGCCGCAAATTCTAGGGCACAGAGCGGGATCGGTCGCCGGGACCTCGCCGGGACTTGGAGAAGCGGCGGCGGTGCCGATGCTCGGCGAAGTGCTGAAGATCAAGTCGATGACGACCGAAGAAATCGGTCTGAATCGGGCGCTGGAGGCGGCTGGCATCCATCCGTACGAGACCGATCTCGCGGAGTTGATCATTCAGCTGGGGAAGGACGAGCCGTCGCATATTGTCGTGCCCGCGCTCCACAAGAATCGCCGGCAGATCCGCGAGATCTTTCGGCGGGAGATGCATCTGCCGGAGCTTGGCGAGAGCCCGGCGGACCTGGCCGAGGCGGCACGGCGGTTTCTTCGCGAGAAGTTTCTGCGGGTCGAGACGGCCATCTCGGGCGCGAATTTCCTAGTCGCGGAGACGGGCGGCGTATGCGTCGTGGAGAGCGAAGGCAACGGACGCATGTGCCTGACGCTGCCGAAGACGCTGATCACGATCGCAGGGATCGACAAGGTGATTCCGCGGTTTCGCGATCTGGAGGTGCTGTTGCAGACCCTGCCACGAAGCGCGACCGGCGAGCGGATGAACCCTTACAACTCAGTTTGGACCGGAGTTCGGCGGGGCGATGGGCCGGAGGTCTTCCATGTGGTGCTGCTCGATAATGGACGGACGGATGTGCTCGCTGACGAGATTGGCCGGCAGACGCTGCACTGCATCCGCTGCGGCGCGTGCCAGAACGCGTGCCCGGTGTACCGCGAGACGGGCGGCCATGCGTATGGGAGTGTGTACGCCGGTCCGATCGGGGCGATTCTGACGCCGCAGATGTTGGGCATGCAGCATGCGCAGAGCCTGCCGTATGCGAGTTCGCTGTGCGGCGCGTGCTACGAGGCCTGCCCCGTAAAGATCAACATTCCCGAGGTGCTGATTCACCTGCGCCAGAGAGTCGTGAGAGAGCGGACTCGCGGTGCGCGCGGATGGTTGGACGCGGAGGCGATTCTGATGCGGACGGCGGGGAAGATCTTTCAGAGCGAGCGGAGGTTTCGGGCGGCACAGCGTCTCGGCCGTATGGCTGTGGGCGGGTTCGTGCGGGATGATGGAACGGGAGCCCGGTGGGCGCATCGGTTGCCCGGGATGATGGCGGGGTGGACAGGTGTCCGGGATCTGCGCGCCCTGCCGGAACAGACGTTTCGCGAGTGGTGGGAGAGTCGCGATGGGCGGAGAGGTCTCGGTTCTGGGAGCAGTGTTTCCGACGTCGCTCGCGTGACTTCGGTTTCTGAGGGCGCAGAAGGCCCAGAAAGCGCGGACACATCTGTGCCGGAGGTTTTATGAGCGATCCACCGGCGGCGGGCTCGGACGCACGAGGCTCCATTCTGGCGCGGATTCGGGCCATCCGTGAATCTGCCGGCGCGCAGTTAACGTCGGCTCTGCCAGGGACGCCTGAAGCGCCGGAGGCACTCTCGCGCATCTACCAGGTGCACGGCCGGCTCGATCTCGGGGCTCGGCTTGATCTGTTGGAGAGCCGTTTGCGGGACTACGACGCCGAGGTTACGCGCGTGCGGGGCGGTGAGGTTGCCGGGGCTGCGGCGGCCGTGCTGCGTGCGCGGGGCAGCCGGCCTACGGTTCTGGCGCCGGGATTTCCGGAGGCGTGGCGTCCGCTCGGAGTGCCGCTAACCGAGGACGACGATCTCTCCGCGCGGGCGCTGGACCGCTTCGACGGCGTCTTGGCCACTGCGTCTGTCGCCATCGCCGAGACCGGCACGCTTGTGCTGCGGCATGGTGCGGGCGAGGGCCGGCGAGCGCTCACGCTGGTTCCGGACTTTCTGCTGTGCGTTGTCCGGCAGGAGGATGTTGTAGAAACGGTACCGGAGGCGTTTGCCCGTCTCGAGGATCAGAAAACCCGGCCGATCACCTTTATCTCAGGACCTTCGGCGACGGCCGACATCGAAATGACGCGGATCAAGGGTGTGCATGGTCCGCGATTTCTCCATGTGTTCCTGGTCACCGGCGACGGATAGTTTGCCATCGCGTCGCGGCTGCCGGGATCCCGATACTGCGATCGACATCTCGCACCCAACACCATTTTCTTCGGCGCGACAGCTATGACGCGCGTATTGGCGGAGGGAGAGGGATTCGAACCCCCGTTACCCGCTAGGGTAAAGCGGTTTTCAAGACCACCTGTTTCAACCACTCACACATCCCTCCGCTCGTCGCTGGAGCGGCGCCGCCCTTTCCGGGAACACCTCACAGGAGAGGTTAGCAGAGACGGCCACCGGCTGCGATACTGAATTTGTCTGCGCCGCAAGCGCGGGAGTTTGCACCTTTTGCGGAAGGAAAACGTCCAGTATCTGATGGCCACCACGCTGCCTACGCCCCCGACGACGACGCCGCCGCCGACGTCACCGCCGACTCCGACTCCGACGCCTACGACAAAGCCCGGGACCCAGAGCATTGACGCGACGCTTGCCGCCCCTCGCCCCACGATGTTTTTCTCCGAGGTTACGCGGCTTGCGGTCGACAGCTTTCGCGCCTCCAAGGTGCGTTTTCTCCTGACCATGCTCGGCATGGTCATCGGCTCGGCTTCGATCATTCTGGTGGTAACGCTGGGGCTTACCGGCAAGCAGTACGCCTTGGCGCTGATCAACTCCATCGGACCGAGCATGATCGAGATGCAGTTTCAGGGCGGCAGCACTACCGGGCCCAACAACTCAAGTACGCCGGACTGGATGACGCGTGAGGACGAGGCTGCGGTGAAGGAACAGGTGCCTGGAATTGCGGCCTCTTCGCCGATGCTGGAGGTGAACTACACGGTGTCCATGGGATCGGGTTTGACCAAGGATGCGATGCTTCTGGGCGTCTCGCCGCAGTACAAGGATGTGCGCAATCTGGAGGTGGTCGCGGGCCGGTTCTTTGACGATCAGGACGCGGCGCAGCACACCAAAGTGGCGGTCCTCGTCGAACCGTTTGCGCGCGCTCTCTATGGATCGTCGCAAGCTGCCGTCGATCAGACCATCACGGTGAAGGGCATTCCGTTCACCATTATCGGTGTGTTCAAGATGCGCATCGACACGTTTGGTCAATCCGAGGTCTCCGACCAGACGATCCTGATCCCGTATCCGGTCGCTCGGTACTTTACCGGCACCGACACGGTAAAAGAGATCTTTTTTGCGATGAAGAATCCGGCGGATGTCTCACGCGCGGCACCGAAGATTCTGGCGGTGATCAAGAGCCGGCATCGGGCGAACTCGGTCTATTATCCGATGACGCTGACGCAGGTTCTGAGCGTAATGGCCAAGATCGCGAACATGCTGACGATCGTCCTTACGCTGGCGGCGGCGGTGACGCTGGTGGTCTCGGGCGTGGGCATCATGAACTCGATGCTGGCCAACGTCCAGGCGCGCATCCGCGAGATCGGCATCCGCAAGGCGCTGGGTGCGACCAACAGCGAGATCCGGCTGCAATTTTTGACCGAAGCCGTCTTCCTGTCGTTGTCAGGCGGGTTGGTCGGGACGCTGATCGGCTTGGCGATTCCGTTCTCGATCGGCCTCCTGACACCCTTCCAGATCCCGACCTCGAAGTTGTCGGCAGTGATCGCACTCGGCACAAGCGTTCTGGTGGGCGTGCTGTTTGGCACCCTGCCGGCCAATCGCGCCGCGCGACTCGACCCGGTCGAGACGCTGAAGTACGAGTAGGCGATCCTCGAAAAGAACGCGGCTCTAGCTCAACTCGGGCAGAAAGAGGCGGAAGACGGTGCCGCCTGGGCGTTCCGATGTCGCCGGGCGGCTGCGCACGCGGATGGTGCCTTTGTGCTTCTCGATGATTTCGAGTGAGATCCACAGGCCGAGGCCGGTGCCGGTGATGCCCTTGGTCGAGAAGAACGGCTCGAAGATGCGGCCGAGCGAGGTTGGATCCATGCCGATTCCGGTGTCGGCAACGGTAAGGACAACGCCCGGTTCGCCCGTCTTCCAGTGTCTGCCCGGAACCGTTCTCAGAAGGAGCCGGCCGCCCGACGGCAGAGCGTCAATAGCATTGCTGACCAGATTTGCGATGACCTGCCGGATCTCGCCGTCGTGCACAACGATGGGAGCGACCTTGCGCATGCGCCGGAGGACCTCAATCCCCAGACGGCGGAGACGCGAATCGAAGATGCCAACCACGGCGTCCATCAGCTCGTCGACATCGGTAGGCGCGCGGCGCGTGGACTGCCGGTAAAAGCGGAGGGTCTGCACCGTGATCTGCGCGACGCGGTCGAGTTCCTTTTGCGCAAGGTCGAGAAAGCTCCGTCCATCCTCGGTCAAGTCCGTGTTTGCCAGCAGGTACAGGCAGTTGGTGATCGCTTCGAGGGGATTGTTGATTTCGTGCGCGATCGAGGCTGCCAGGCGCCCCGCCACGGCCAGCTTTTCCGTGCGCCGCAACACCTCTTCGCTGTGCTTCTGCCGCGAAAGGTCCGCGATAAAGGCGGCAATCTGGCGCTCTTGCTGGACCGCCTCCGGATTCAGCACGGCGACGCCGAGCAGAACGTCGACGCTCTGTCCGGCCGTGGTTGAACATACAGCCTCAAACGGTGTAGCCGAGATGGTCGGATCGTCGGCCAGCAGAGACGAAAGATCCAGCGCCGGACATAGCGACTGGAGGGAAACGTCGCCGGACGATAGCTGCCCCGCGCTATACCCCAGAAGATGCTCGACGGCGCTGTTTGCGTAGGTGATGCGGCCGCGGCTATCGCCGATCAGAAGGCCGAGCGGCATGGCTTCGACGAGGCGGTGAAATCGCGATTCACTGGCCCGCAGAGCCTTTTCGGCGGCGAGTTTGCTGCGACGCGCGATCGCCTCCTTCAACTCGCGCTCGACCGCCGGGACCAGACGCGTCAGATTCTGTTTGGTGACGTAGTCCTGCGCGCCTGCTCGCATCGACTCGACCGCCATCTCTTCCGAGACAGCGCCGGACATCATCAAAAACGGAATATCGAAGCCGGTGCTCTTGAGCAGATGGAGGGCTTCGGGACCGCTGAAATTCGGCAGGTTATAGTCGGCCAGCACGATGTCCGGCATCTCGGGGCGGCCGAGCTCCTCGCGCATCTCAGCCGCGGTTTCCACTCGGTGGAGCTTCGGCGCAAAGCCATTCCTGCGCAGATGCCGCTCCAGCAGCAAGGCATCGTCCTGGTTATCTTCTACAAGGAGGATATTGATCGGTCGTCGCGGCGTCGCGGCCGCTGCTGCAATCGTTAAATCTTCGGTGGGCATTCGTTTAGTACCAGCCAATACATGCCCAACTGCCTGGTAGCCTCGGCAAAATCGGTGAAGCTTACGGGCTTGCGAATGTAGCTATTCACCCCAATCTGATAGCTGCGCACCAGGTCGCGTTCCTCGTCGGACGAGGTCAGGACGACGACTGGCAGCATGCGGGTGCGATCGCTGTCGCGGATGCGCCGCAAAACCTCGAGACCATCCACCTTTGGCAGCTTGAGATCGAGGAGGATGACCTGGGGCTGGATGGGTTCTTCACCGAACAGGAGATTGATGGCCTCCTCGCCGTCCCGCGCCACGCGGACATCGTTGGCGATATTCGATTTTTTGAGAGCGCGGATGGTCAGCAGCTCGTGATCGGGATCATCTTCAACCAGCATTATCATCCGTCCACCGTCCGCCATGGCAGCTATCCTAACGTAAACCAAAACGTGGCGCCATGTTCGACGACACTGTCGGCCCAAATGCGACCGCCGTGGCGTCGAATCACACGCGCCACTGTCGCCAGGCCGATCCCGGAGCCCTTATAGTCCTTGTCGCCGTGCAGACGGTTGAAGGCGTTGAAGAGCTTGGACGCGTAATGCATATCGAAGCCGGCGCCGTTATCCTGCACGAACCACGCCGATTGTGCGGGATCCCAGCCAAACTTCACGACCGCGTGCTCCACCTTGCCGGTAAACTTCGCAGCGTTGCCGAGCAGGTTTTCGAGCGCCACCTGGATGAGCTTCGGATCGGCATCCGCATGGAGGCCGTCCTCAACCTCGAACGTGAGGTCGCGGCCCGGGTTTTCGTCTTTGAGATTGCCGGCAACCTCTCGTGCCAGCTTGCTGAGGTCGAACGGCTCGCGAACGATCTCCGCACGCGTGATCCGGGACAGCTGCAGGAGCGCATCGATCAGCATACCCATGCGCTGGACGCCGGTGCGCACGCGCACAATGTAGTCGCGCCCAATGTCGTCAACGACGTCCGAGTAGTCTTCCGCGAGCGCCAGGCTGAAGCCGTCGATTGTTCGCAGTGGTGCCCGAAGGTCGTGCGAGACCGAGTACGAGAACGCCTCAAGCTCTTTGTTCGTGGTTTCGAGCTCAACCGTGCGCTGCCTTACCCGCTCTTCCAGCGTCGCGTTCAGCACCCGGACCTCTTCGGCGCTCGCCTCTGCCTCGGCGCGGGCAGCTTCCAGCCGAACGGCCTGAAGTTCCGACTCGAGCCGCCGTTCGCGTTCGTGAATGAAGTGCACGGAGATGAGGCCGATCATCAGGAGGTCGAGCAGGCTTGAGAAGAGGACGGTGAGCCGGGCACGGAGGCCGCTCGAACGGACGGCCGCGGTTCGCCCTTCCAGCAGCTGGTGCTCCTCCGCTTCCATTTCATCGCCGAGACGCCGGAACTGCTCCACCTGCGCCTTGCCGTTCTCGCTCTCGGCCAACATCTGCGCGAGGTCGGAGTTGCCCGCGCGCCTGAGCTCGATCACCTGATTGAGCAGCGACATCCTCTCATCGAAAAGCGCGTGCATCTCCGCCAGGCGCCTCTGCTGGCGGGGGTTGTCGACCGTCAGCCGACCGAACTCGTCGAGCTCTCCTGGAAGCTCGCGCTGCGCTGTGAGGTACGGCGAAAAGTAGGCGGTGTTGTCGGAGATGAGGAACCCTCGGAAGCCAGTCTCGGCGTCCTTTTCCGAAGTCAGGATGCGCTCCACCTGGTAGATCACCTGCCACGTATGCTCAACCCATGCCTGGTTTTGCTCCAGGTTTTTGACCGACTGGAAGGCGAAGAGGGCATTCAGGAGAACGACCAACACACCGGCCGCGAGCAACGCCCAGATCAGAATCTGATTTCTTCGCGAAGCCACCATGTGCTTTCATTCTAGACGGGCCTCGCGAGGGCTGGCAGGCCGCATGCATACGCGTTCGCAGCAGACGCTGGCCCCCTGTGAGGAGGATTTCAACCTCAGCGACAACTCTGCCGCGAGTCGGTTCGGCCCCGTGTCCGTTACTTGCGGCTGTAAAGCAGATCGCGGATTGCCGATCTGCGGGCCTCGTTGGCTTCGGCGAGCGACCTGCGCTCGTCTGCATCCATGGTGCGCTTCTGGCCAGTCTGCTCGGCCTCGGAGTCAGATGTGCAGGCTGGGCAGCGGTTCGCGAAGCCGGGTTTTCCGGGCCGTAGCTCGAATTCTTCCGCGCAGATGGCGCACACTTTGATCGGAAAAGCCATGTCCCGATGATACGACGTGAGGGCCGGATGAGAGCGCGTCTCTCCGGCCCACGATGAAGCCGGGACCTTATGAGACGCGCTCCGGCGGATTGGCTCGTTAGAGCCTGTCTGGCCGCTCTAAGCTAAGCAGCTGCCTCGGTTCCGGCCGCCTGATCTCCGTTCACCGTCACCTTTACGTGCGCGGTGACATCCCGATACAGCTTGATGGGGACGTGGTACTCGCCCAGGCTCTTGAGCGGCTCTTCAAGAGCGATCTTGCGCCGATCGATGGTGTATCCCTGCGCTTCAAGGGCGTGGGCGATGTCGCCCGACGTGACCGAACCAAAGAGCTGATCGTTTTCACCGACCTTGCGCTCGAACGACAGCTCGACGGCGGAGACTTCGAGCGAGAGACGCTCGGCCTCGCCCTTTTCCTTGGCCGCTTTCCGAATGGCCGAACCCTTCATCTGCTCGATCACGGCTTTGTTGGCAGCCGTGGCTTCGATCGCGAGCTTCCCGGGCAGGAGGTAATTGCGGCCATAGCCATCCGCAACCTTGACCACGTCGCCGCGGTGCCCAAGCTTTTCTACATCTTCCTTCAGAATCACTTCCATCTTTCTCTCCTCACGGTCGGGGACCGGATCCAGGTTCTAGAAACGTGCGGCGAACGGAAGCAGAGCGATATTGCGCGACTGCTTGATCGCGAGGCTGAGACGACGCTGATGTCGCGTGCAGACGCCAGTCAGACGCCGCGGCACAATCTTTCCGCGCTCGGCCACAAATCCCTGGAGAAGACGGACATCACGATAGGAGATGGCGTCGATCTTTTCCGTGCAGAACTTGCAGACTTTTTTGCGCCGAAAAAACTTGCGTCCGCCGCCACCGCCACCGCCGGGGCCGCCAGGGCCCGCGGGTCGCGGTGGTCGAGATCCGCCAGGTCCGCCGGGTCCAGAGGAGCGTGGTCCTGATGCGCCCTGGGGAGCGCCCTGAGGTGCGCCCTGAGGTGCGCCCGTTGAAGCCGCCGGTGCCTGCCCCTGTTGTTCGCTGCTTGCTGTGCTGCCTGTTTCGTCCGCCATTTTGATTCCTTTCCCTTTGGTTCTGCCGCAACCGCTCCAGACGTGCTGTGACGTCCGTGAACACCTCCCGTTTCCGACAGGAGCTTGGGAGCGGTCTTTGGCGCGTTAGACTTCCGTGCGGCGATCGTGGGTGCGCCGCGTTTGGCTGTATCCAGGTGCTAGACCGTCGCGACGGCCGGTTCAGGATCTGGCGCCGCTACCGGGGCTTCAGAGGCCACGGGTGCTGGCGTCGCCTGCTCAGTCACAGGCGCGGCGGCTGCTTCTGCCGGAGCCGAAGGAGCTTGGGGCGGCTGTTGCACTGGCTGCGCGCTCCGCTTCACCTTGGTATCGCGGATGGCCTTCACCTTGGCGAGGCGCTTTTCTTCCTCATCCATGCGTACCGTGATGAACTTGATCACCTGTTCGGACACGCGCAGACGACGCTCAATCTCGGCGATCAACGATCCCGCGGCACCGATGGTGAGAAGGACGTACAAGCCGTCGTTGAACTTCCTGACGGTGTAGGCCAGGCGCCGTCGGCCCATCTTCTCGACTGATTTGATCTCGCCGCCGCCGCCGGTCACATTGCCGGAGATACCCTCGATCAGCTTGTCCAGGTCTGCCTCTTCGAGGTCCGGCCGAACGATAAACATCACCTCATACGTGCGATTCATAGTGCTCTTTTCTGCGAAGTGGTCTTCGCACCTTTCTGACGCGTTCCTTGTCAGTCCGGTTTGGATTTTCTACTGCGCTTGCTTCTGCTTGTTGCACCCTACTTCTGCTTGTTGCACCTAAGACTTCAACCTCGGTCCATCTATATCGCGTCCTTTGAGATTTCAGGCCGACGATTGAACTCGTTCATTGCTGCACTTACGCCTGCTTCTAACATCAACTCGACGGCCGATCTTGCGCGGTCGAGCACCTCGTCGAGTACCTCCAGCTGCGGTCGGCTCATCGGTGAGAGGAGATACTCCTTTCCTCCCGCCTTGACCTCCCGGCCGCTCGAGAGCGCCGGTTTCCCGACGCCGATCCGAACCCGCGGCCACACCTCTGTCCCAAGCGCTCCGATGATCGACGTCACACCGTTGTGCCCGGCTGCTGATCCACGCTCCTTAACACGAAGCGTGCCGAACGGAAACGCGAGATCGTCATACAGCACGATCAGATCGTCCGATGGCTGGCCCATCCCAAGCTCACGCATCAGAGCGGCGACCGAGAGCCCGCTCAGATTCATAAAGGTCTCCGGTTTTGCGAGGAGAACCTCCTCTCCGGCCAGCCTCGCTTTGCCTGTAAGCGCCCGTCCGCGGCGATTGGTGACGACCGCCCCGCAACTCTCGGCGATCCGGTCGATCGCGAGAAAACCGGCGTTGTGCGGCGTGAACTGGTATTCGATCCCGGGATTTCCAAGTCCGACAATCAGTCGCAAAATCTCACGCTCGTCGCCGGCCCTTTCCATCTACTTCTTGCCAGGCTTGGTCTCCTTCGCGTCCTTGCTGTCCGCCGCTGCTGCCGGAGCATCGGCCTTGCCCTTCTTGACGACCTCGGGCTCAGCTGTTGTGGCAACCGCGGCATCTGCCGTTTCGAGCTCTTCCTTAATAGTGGTGACGTGCGCGACCGTAGCGTCTTCATCGCCCAGGATCTTCAAATTGCCCAGGTGCGGCAGATCGGAGATGTGGATGACGCCGTTGACCTCAAGGTTGGAGACGTCCACATCGAGGTGGCTGGGGATGTCGGTGGGCAGGCACTCGACTTCGACCTCGCGCAGGATCTGGTCCAGAACGCCGCCCTGGGTTCGTACGCCCACGGGAACGCCCGTCAACTGGATCGGCACCGAAACCTTGATGGTCTTGTCCATCGCGATTCGCTTGAGATCGATATGAAGCAGCTTGCCCTTGATCGGCTCGTGCTGCCAGTCGACGATCATGGCCTTGACCGGACCTCCGCCCTGCACGTCCAAGTCAAAGATCGTGTTGTGGCCTGATTCCGAGTAGAGGATCTTGTTGATCGCTTTCGGGTCGACCGTGACTGCCTGCGCGGTCTGTCCGGCACCGTAGACCACGGCCGGGATCAGCCCCGAGACGCGAACGCGACGCGCTGCATTCTTGTTGAACTTACCTTCGCGAGGCGTTGCCACTACTGCTTCTGTTGCTGTTGCCATTTTCCTTTGTCCTTTCGGGCACGACGTTGTCCCAGACGTTGGTGAGGACTCGATCGCTCCGTTTGCGGCTGTCGGCCGCTCTATCTATGCTACAGCTTCTGAGCGCCTGCCGCCGTTAGTTGAACAGCGTACTGACGCTGGTTTCCATGTGAATGCTCTCGATTGCGCGACCCAAGAGACCGGCAATCGACAGCACTTTGATCTTTTCGACCCGTTGCGCATCCTCGCGCAGTGGAATCGTGTTCGTCACCACCAGCTCTTCGAGCCGGCTGTTCTGGATGCGCTCCACCGCCGGACCGCTGAGCACGGGGTGCGAAGCGCACGCATACACCTTGTTGGCGCCCTGATCGAGCAGAGCATCGACCGTCTTGACCATGGTCCCGGCGGTGTCGATGATGTCGTCGAGAATCAGACATGTCCGTCCGCGCACGTCGCCGATGACGTTCATAACTTCGGTGACGTTGATGTCGGTACGGCGCTTGTCGACGATCGCCAGCGGGACGTCCAGCTTTTTGGCAAAGAACCTTGCGCGCTCCACGCCGCCCGCGTCGGGTGAAACCACCGTCAGGTCCGGCAGTTGGAGGTCGCGAAAATAACTGACCAGAACCGGACTGGCAAACAGATGATCGACCGGGATGTTGAAGAACCCCTGGATCTGCGCGGCATGAAGGTCGACCAGCAGAGCCCGGTTGGCCCCCGCTGTAGTGAGGAGATCGGCCACCAGCTTCGAGGTAATCGCGACTCTCGGCCGATCCTTTCTGTCCTGCCGTGCATACCCGTAGTACGGAATCACGACCGTGATCCGGCCGGCCGACGCGCGCTTCAGAGCATCCATCATGATCAGGAGTTCGACAAGATGCTGATCGACCGGGAAACAGGTTGGCTGCACCAAAAACACGTCCGCCCCGCGTACATTTTCAAGGAGCTGGAAGTGAACTTCGCCGTCGGAGAAGCGCTGAAGACGCGTTTCGCCCAGCGGAACTCCGACAAATTTGCAGATCTCCTCGGCTAATGGCCGGTTTGCCGAACCGGAGAAGATCTTGAAGCGCTTATCTTCGCTTGGCCGGCCGGAGCGTTTTCGTTCCGGAGCCGGCTTTGCAACTCCCTGGGAGGCCGGGGCAGAGGTCACTTGTCCGTTCTGCACACCAGCTCCGTTTTGGGCACTCAGGGTCCCGGAGACCGGGACCGATTGCAGAGACGCGGAGGAAGTGGGTATTTCGCTCGCGTCCTGCTCTTCGTTCGGGGAAAGAACTGCAGTCGTGCCTTGTTGGTTCACGTTGAAACCTCCAGGTTGGTTGACCTTGGTAGTTCCTGCTGCTTTCTGCCTTGCCTCAGAGCCTTGTTGCGGCCCTGCTACCTCGTTGCACGTCCTTGTTGCGAATCCTGCAAACCTCAGTAAGACATCTATTCTTTTCAGCACGGAAAGGCTGGCTTGTTCTCCACGCCCTCCGGCCTTGTCCGAGAGATCAGCTTTCTGCCGACGATCTCGGATCTTCCCTGTTTCGAACTCTTGCTCCCGGCCGACTTCGACCTTTCGATCCAGGCTTCCAGGCGACGTTGACTTCTGGCTGGGCGACTAGGATTCGAACCTAGACAAAGTGCTCCAAAGGCACTTGACCTACCATTAGTCGATCGCCCAGTAAACACCTAGACGGCAGGAACAGATATAAGTCTAACCCGCTACGCCTCCCTAACTCCCTTATCGACAAAGTTTCAGAAAACTTTAGTTCTGAAACGACATTTTTTTGTACGCCGATCGAGAGGTGGTCGATGTCAGAAACGTCGAGACGCCGAGACCCTGAACCCGTTGTTGAGCATCCCGTGCCCCCTGCTCCGAGCCATAGAGGCCGAACAGTGCGGAACCAGAGCCGGAGAGCGCCGCGTAGATTGCGGGCTCGCCTGAACCTCCACCACATAGAAGCTGCTTGATTTGACGCAAAGGGGGATGGATTGCAAAGACAATGTCTTCGAAGTCGTTTCTGATCCCGGTGCGGACAAGCGCGAGAAGGTGATTCTCGGCCCGATCATCGCCACCTGTTTCACCACTAAAGCACGAAAATGCAGAGGCGTACGTGAGGCTCAACTGCTTTAGTTTACGCGAGAGTGCCTCTGAGGTCAAGCCCTGCTGTTGACGATCCCACTCGGCAAAGGCGGCCGGGGTCGAAACGCCCACGTCTGGGGCGGCCACGACACACCACAGGCCGCCGAGGAGGTCGGGGAGCGGAACCACCTCCTCGCCCCGGCCCAGCCCCAAGACCGAGCCGCCCACCAGAAACAACGGCACGTCGGAGCCAACTTCGCCGGCCAGCCGCAGACGCTCTGCCCCTCGGAGGCGCGGAGCTCCGCCGGTCCATCCCATCATCTCGCGTTCCAGGGCAAACAGCGCCGCGGCGGCGTTGGCGCTGCCTGCTCCGAGCCCGCCCTGGATCGGCAGCCGCTTGGCAATTCTGATCTCGACCTCGGCAGCCACGTCCATCGCCCGAAGCGCGCGTTCAACCATGCGCCAGGCCGTGTTGCGATCGTCGGTCGGGACGCGAGAGTGGTCCGACGTCAATTGGATCCGGGTCTCCGCGCCGGGCGCCAGCGGACGCGCCTCAACCGAAACCACATCATGGATCGCCAACGTCTGGTAGAGCGTCACCAGATCGTGAAAGCCATCCGGCCGAACCGGACCGATCGCCAGACCGAGGTTGATCTTTGCAAACGATCGAACGCTGGTTGCCATGCCCTCACTGTCTCACGATCTAGTTGGCCGGGGCGGATGTCTGCTCAGACGTCTGCTCCGCCTGCGGGACAGCAGCCTGAACGGACGTAGATGTATCGAGGCCCCGGCGTGCCGTCTTCAGCAGCGTTGCCGATTCGGTGTCGCCGCTCAGCTCCCATAGCATGGCTCCGCCCAGGTTCTGCTCCCGGGCGAACTCGATCTTTGCAGCCACCGAGACTGGGTCCTCATAGGTCCAAAAAGTCTCGCCGTTGAACATCCACGGCGCCTTGGACTGCGGGTCGCGGTAGACGGTAAAGGGCTTGGGCGGCGCCTGACCCGGATCGGGCTCATCTTCATCGTCGTGCCCGTTTGACATCAGAGCGGCGAGGAAGTTGTATGGCCGGTCGCCGCGGATGGGTCGGCCCGATTGAAAGAGGCCGTGTCCGGCATTGCCCACCTCGCGCCACCCATAGCCGTAGAACGGCAGGCCGAGCAGAAGCTCTTGCGGCGGTACACCGGCCGCCACCCAGGCCGTGACACTTCGGGCGACACTGCCTTCTTCACCACCCGTTGCAGCGGCACCCGCGGTCTGCGACGCGTCTACAGCCGGGCTGTACAGCGGCGCCAGAAATCCCGTCGTCCGGCTCCAAGGGCCGTTGTAGTCGTAGTTCATCAGGCCGACCTGGTCGACCAGCGCGGCCATGCGTCCGGTATCGACACCGGCGTACATGTGGGGCGAGACGCCCACCGCGACCGAGAGTCGCAGACCCGGCCGAACCCGATCCATCTCGCGGCGAAAGAGAGCCAGCATCTGGAGGAAGTTCTCCGCGTCATCGCCGTGAGGGTACTCCCAGTCGACATCGATGCCGTCAAAGATGGGAGGCGCACCGGCCGCCTGCTCCACTCCCGGCAGAAAGTGACCGCGCAGAAACGTATCCACGCAGCTCCGCACAAAGGCCTCGCGCACGGCGGGCTGCGCATCCTGGGCGAAGTCCGCGGCCCGACCCTCGAGCGAGATCAGGATCTTCAACTTCGGGTATCGCCGCTTCAGCTCCGCCAACTGGTGGAAGTTGCCGCGAAAAGCCGAGGCTGGATCATCCGCGGTTCCGTCCGCCGAATTCGCCGCGGTAAAGGTAAAGTTCAGATCCGCGTTTGGGTCCGCGACCGAGCACCGTCCGCCGGTGACGAAACCTTGCGCATAGTCGATCTGGTCAAGCAGACCGGCGCCCCCGCTTTGCACCAGATTGCGGACAAAGTACCCCTGGTACACCCCCCACTGCGGAAAGTAGCCGACCAGCAGAGGCCGGCTCGGCGGGGGTGTAGACGACGCCGCACCTGGTCGCGGACCCGAGATCTGCTGCCCACTGCACAGCACCCCTGACATCACACCCAACAAAAGCAGAAATCGAGACAAGATCCGCAAGCAACACCCGTTCGAGTAAAAATTTTGACGCCCTTTTCTAGACGCATCAGGGGCCGGATGGATGCAAACGGGACAGCATTTTGACGGTGCTACTACGGCGAGTTTTGACCACATTGGGAATCGCTGTTTTTGCCTGCCTATAATGGAGCATGGCGCACGTAGATCCGGCGGCTCCCACCGACAGCTCTCACGGGGCAGACGCGCCTGTATCCGCAGCCTCCGACGTCGACCCCGATCTGAACGGCGCACCCACCGACGCCGGCATCGATCTAGAATCCGCGCTCCAAACCGAAGGCTCGCATCTGTCCGCCGCTGCCGGTCCGGTTGGGTCCGATCTGGCCGGAGAGATCCACGCCAACCCGGACCTTGTCTTCTTTCCACCCCCGTCCGACGCCGGGGCGCCGAGCCTGGACGAACCGGCCGGAGCTCTCCAATCCCCCATCCCTCAGTCCCCCGGGCTGTCGGCCGCACCGCACGTCCGTGGCAACCCGCTCGCCGACGTGTCGCTGATCGACGCGAAGTTTCAGCGGCTGCTCGAGACCGTCCACACCAACCGCCCGAACGACGACCTGGAGATCATTCAGAAGGCGTGGATCTTCTGCCTGGAGCAGCACAGGGGCCAGAAACGCGCCTCGGGCGAGCCGTACGTCGTTCACCCGCTCGAGGTCGCGCAGGTTCTCGCCGAACTCAAGATGGATTCAACCGCCATCGCCGCCGGCCTGCTGCATGACGCCGTCGAAGACACCGACGTCACCTCCTCCGAGATCGCCCGCCGCTTCAACGAGCAGGTCGCCCACATCGTCGAGGGCGTCACCAAGCTCGACAAAATCAAATTCGCCAACCGCGAAGACCACCAGGCCGAGAACATCCGCAAGATGCTGCTCGCCATGGTCACGGACGTTCGCGTGGTCATCATCAAGCTGGCCGACCGCCTTCACAACATGCGGACGCTCGAGCATCTCCGGCCCGAAAAGCAGCAGAAGATCGCGCAGGAGACCCTCGACATCTTCGCTCCCCTCGCGCACCGGCTCGGCATGGGCAAGCTGCGCGGCGAACTCGAAGACCTCGCCTTCCGTTACACCGACCCGTTTGCGTACCAGCAGGTCGCGGACGAGGTGGACGCTCTGCGCGGCGAGGGTGAAGACTTCCTCGCGCGCATCGTCCTCACGCTCGAGGAAAAGCTCCGCGAACACCTGCTCACCGGTCGCGTCGAATCGCGCATCAAGCGCCTGTACTCGATCCAGCAGAAGCTCGTCTCGCAGCAGGTGCCGGTCGATCAGGTCTACGACCTCTTCGCCATCCGCGTCATCTGCCGGTCCGTGCAGGATTGCTACGCCGTCCTCGGCCTCTTGCACAGCATCTGGCGCCCCGTCCCCGGCCGCATCAAGGACTTCATCGCGATGCCGCGCCCAAACCTCTATCAATCGCTGCACACAACGCTGATCGCGCCGGGCGGCCACCAGTTCGAGGTCCAGATCCGCACCGAGGAGATGCACCGCATCGCCGAGGAGGGCATCGCGGCGCACTGGAAGTACAAGGCCTCCGACAACGTCACCGCCAAGGACGAGCAGCGTCTCGCCTGGGTTCGGCAGCTCGTCGAGTGGCAGCGCGAGATGAGCGACCCCAACGAGTTCATGTCGACGCTCAAAATCGACCTGTACCCCGAGGAGGTCTACACCTTTACCCCCAAGGGCAAGGTCGTCGTCTTGCCGAAAGACGCGAGCCCCATCGACTTCGCCTACGCAATCCACACCGAGGTCGGCAACACAACCACCGGCGCCAGAGTCAACGGTCGCATCGTCCCGCTCAAGACGCGGCTGCGCAACGGCGACATCGTCGAGATCACCACGCAGCCAGGCCACGCGCCCTCGCGCGACTGGCTCTCGTTCACCAAAAGCTCCCGCGCCCGCAACAAAATCAAGCACTGGCTCAACGAGCACGGCCGCGAACGCGCCATCGAGATCGGCCGCAAGCTGCTCGAACGCGAAGCCCGCAAATACAAGATCGCGCTGTCCCGCTTCACCGAGGCCGACTACATCCGCGTCGCCGGCATCTACGGCTTCGGCACCGAAGCCGAACTCCTGGCATCGATCGGCTTCGGCAAATACTCCACCCGCCAGGTGCTGAACAAGCTTGAACCCGGCTCCACCATGGCCGCCGCCGAAGCAGCCTTACCCGCAACCGAGGCCGGCCCAGGCAATGTCGTCGGACAGATGTCCGAAGCAGTCAAGCGCGTCTACTTCGGCAAAGGTTCTGACTCGCTCCAGGTCGAGGGCCAGGACGACCTCCTCGTCTACCGCGCGCGCTGTTGCAACCCCATCCGCGGCGAAGAGATCGTCGGCTACGTCACGCGCGGCAAAGGCGTCGCCGTCCACGCGCGCTCCTGCTCCAACGTCCAGAATCTCCTCTACGAGAGCGACCGCCGCATTCAGGTGGAGTGGGGCCAGCCGCCCGCCGAACCCGGCACCGCCCGCCAGCAGACCTACCCCGTCAAACTCACCGTCCTCTGCGACGACCGCACCGGCATGCTCAAGGAGTTCACCGCCATCATCTCGGACGACGGCACCAACATCCGCTCGGTCGACACAAAACCCACGGCAGACGGTAACGCGGTGGTCGATTTCGTCGTCGAAACCGTGGACGTCCGGCACCTCAACCGTCTCGTCCAGAACCTCCGCCGCGTCCCCGGCGTTCGTGACGTCCAGCGCGTCCAAAAGATCTAGAGCAACGGAGTCATCGGCATAAAGGGCATCTGCTCTTCTTGTTGTCATTCCCGAAGGGAATCTGCTGTTGTTTGTTCTTCAGACCATCACCTAATCCGCTCCGGGCCCAGCCTCTACGCCCGAACCGAATCCGGCGTGCGCTTCCCGGGACGCACCTTGCCCCACACCCAGGCCGGCATCACAGTCCACGCCATATAGCTGCGCAGCTGCTCGTAGGTGGCAAAACCCATAGCGTATCCGCACAGGAGCCGCAAGAGCTTCGGATCCTTTTGCGCCCGGTGCATCAGCGAGTTCACCCTTCCGCGCTCAGTGAATAACCGCCGCTGAATGCGAACCGAATGCCTGAGCTCTCCACCGATCTCCCGCTCCCACGCCGTCTGGTAGCGGCTCAGCTGCGCCGCATCGAACCGCCCGGCGCGCACGGCCTCGATCGCCGCCTCCGCTGCCAGATCACCCGAGACCATCGCAAAGTAAATGCCTTCGGCCGAGAACGCATTCACCATTCCCGCGGCGTCTCCGGCCAGCACAACCCGGTCGGCATAGGTCCGATCGAGCGGCCCGCTGATCGGGATCGGGAACGCCCGATAGTTCTCCGGCCGGCTCTCGCCACGCACCCAACCGCGCTCGCGCATGCGCTCCACAAACGCCTGATGATGCTCCTTCGCCCGTCCGCGAACATGTTCGTTGAAGTACTCCGGCCCCGACCCAAAGCCCAGATTCAGGTGCGTCTCCTTCGGGAAAAGGTACCCGTAACCGTAGCTCGATTCGAGACTCAGCAGCAGCGTCACGCGATCGCGATGTTCTGTGCTGAGCTCCGCGTACGGCGTCTCCTCCATCATGTCGATCGCGTACTGCCCATGCACCTCACCGGTCCTAAGACCGCTCTGCCGAGCCACCACACCATTCGCCCCATCGGCGCCGATCACCATTCGCGCCCGGAAGCTGCGGCCATCGGCACACTCGATCTCCACGCCATCCGCGCCGGTCTCCAACCCGCGAACCACCGCCCCCATCGCCACCTCGGCGACCGCCTCTGCCCGCCGAAACAGCGCCGCATCAAACTCGATCCGCCGCACCAGGTAGAGGATCGCCTCGCCCGCCGGATCCTCGTACTCCATCCCCGTCCCATCCGGGCTTTCGATATACATCTTCCCGAGCGCGTGGACCGAAATCTCGTCGAGCACCGAGCGCAGGTGCGGCAGCCGGCCCAACGCTCGCGCCGTGATCCCTCCGCCACAGGGCTTCTCGCG
>CAXTYQ010000047.1:0-26404 GCA_964248505.1 uncultured Acidobacteriaceae bacterium | reverse complement strand
AGCCTGGCTCAGACTCCGCTTCGGAGACTACACCTGAATGTAAAATGGTCTAGTTCTGCCAAGCAGAATGCCTATCGGCGTGCGGAGGTTAGCAAAGAAGAGGCCCTGCATCTCGCAGGGCCTCTTGTTGTGCAAACTCCACAGATCTATCGTGCCTTTTACATGCCGCGCGCGAAGTGGATCGCATGGCGCCGCGCTCGGCCTCTGGCTCGCAGAGAACTGGCTCGCAGGCTGCGGGTGAAGCCGCCGTACTGCCATTCCCGCACGGGGCCGACGTCGACGTGGACGAACTGGCTGATGGGGTAGTAGCCGACACCGCCCGCGCCAATGCTGAGTGCGGCGTCGCGAAGGACGCTGGTCTGGACGCCGGGGACACGGATGTCGATGGCCTTCGCGAGCATGTGTTGGCTGTGCTCGGCGACGCCGGTGGAGGCGGACCGGGTCCGGAGGTAGTGGTTGCTTTCCGGGGTGCGGTAGCCGCAGACGATGTCGATGAGGCCATCGGGCCGGCCGAGCCGGGTCATGACGGCGTGGAGCAGATCGAATTCGGATGGATCGTAGCTGCTTGACGCCTGCGTTCTGTGGTCGCGCAGGAAGAGGTTGAGTTTATGGAGCGCGTCCGGCAGGTAGACGTTACCGACGCGGTAAACGACGTCCAGGTTTTCTCCCGTGTGCAGGTGGTGCAGGTGCAGAGCATACCGCAGACCGGACGTCGTTGCTGGGACGGCGTTTGCGGTCCCGATGACACCAGGTTCGGGCATATCGCTGGCCTGTGCTCTCGGGCTGATTGCCAGTACACCCATGATGGCCACTGTTGCGAGCTGTTTTCCAAAGCGTAGTGCCATGTCGACCATCCCCCGTTGATTGGGATTTCGGGAATGCAGGATCGCCAATAGACTTCCGCGAACGCGATTCCGTTTAACTAGTCTAACTCCGCCGTGCGAGGAATTGCGCCACGGGGAGGCAACCTCGTATGTAACTTTTGTGTCACTGGGCGCACTATCAGACTATGCTGAGGCGTTGTTTTTGAGAGTCTCGGGCGGTGGTTTGTTGGAGGACGCGGCCGGAGGTTTGTGGCAGGCTGGAGTTATGAATCTTTCCCCTGTTGAGCTGCGGGTGCTGGGCGCTCTGATTGAAAAGGAGATCACCACGCCCGAGTACTATCCCTTGTCGCTGAACGCGCTCTTGGCGGCGTCGAACCAGAGGTCGTCGCGGGACCCGGTGATGGAGCTTTCCGAGGAGGAGGTTCGGCAGGCGCTGCATGGGTTGGAGGATCTTGGGCTGGTGAGCCCGACGAGGGATGCTCGTGTGTCCAAGTGGGAGCACCATGCGCGAACGGTTCTGAACCTGCGTCGTGATGAGACTGCTGTGCTGGCGCTTTTGCTGTTGCGCGGGCCGCAGACGCCTGGCGAGATTCGATCGCGCGCGGACCGGCTTTACAGCTTTGACGATCTCCCGCAGGTGACGTCGACGCTGGACCGGATGGCTGGGCGGTCGCCGGCTGCGGCGGGGCAGCCGATGACACCGGAAGCAACGGGGCCGTTGACCGCTGTTCTCGCGCGACAGCCTGGAGCTCGGGAGTCGCGGTATATGCACCTGCTTGGGGGCG
The DNA here is from genome assembly GCA_964248505.1 of uncultured Acidobacteriaceae bacterium. Classification (GTDB taxonomy): domain Bacteria; phylum Acidobacteriota; class Terriglobia; order Terriglobales; family Acidobacteriaceae; genus Edaphobacter. Next base: position 24,795 of record CAXTYQ010000047.1, on the reverse strand, counting down.
ATGTGCCGGCCGGGGCTGCTACGGGACCGGGTAGGGCGGGGAGTTCTCCCGTGGGCGCGGGTTCAGCGGGAGCTTCGGGCTCGGACGGGGAGCGGATGGTCGATCTGGAACGAACGGTTGAGGGTCTGCTGGCGGATGTTCGCGAGTTGAAGGCTCGTGTAGATCTGTTGGACGGGGGCTCTCGCGAGGGGTTCTCGGATGAAAACCGGGGAAAGTCTGGGGATCGAGACAAAAACGAGGACGCGCCGGTGTAGAATCCGTCCACCGCAGAAATCTGGAGAAACCGTGAACTTCGAGACGTTTGATGCTCCGTATCTCGAAAAGTTACGAAGCGGCGATCAGGAGACGGAGCGGCATTTTTACTGCTATTTCAGCGGCCTGATCACGCTGAAGCTGCGGTCTCGTCTACGGTCGAGGCAGGCGATCGAGGATGTCCGGCAGGAGACGTTTTCGCGGGTCTTTGTTTTGCTGCGCAAGGAAGGTGGGGTGCGCCAGGCAGAACGTTTGGGGGCTCTTGTGAACTCGGTCTGCAACCACGTGCTGTTTGAGCAGTACCGATCGAACAAGCGAGCCGAACCTTTGGAAGACAGTGTGGCGTACCAGTTGGTGGACGGCACATCCGACGCGTTGACTGGCGTGATCTCGACCGAGACAACCGAGAGTGTGCATGAAGTGCTGGAGGACCTGAGTGAACGCGACCGGAAGATCCTGCGATCGGTATTTCTGGAAGAGCGTGACAAGGACGAGGTATGCCGGGAGCTGGGCATTGATCGGGGGTACATGCGCGTCCTGGTCCACCGGGCGAAGGAGTCGTTTCGGCAGAGCTACCGGAAGCGGTCCAGCGGGGACCGTTTGTACGCGAGCGGATCGCGTGATCTGTGAATTTTAATGGGTTGATGGGCAGGTTTGCTAGGTTTGAAACGTTTTGGCGCGCTGAAACACTATTGCGTAGATCGGGGGTTTTCTATGGATCATCAGGACGCTATCCGGCAATCGAGTGTTGAACGGTACATCCTGGGCGAGATCTCCGGCGGGGAGAGGGAGAGTTTCGAGGAGCACATGTTTGAGTGTGCTTTGTGTACAGAGGATCTGCGCTTGGGGGTGGAGTTTCTTGAGGCTTCACGTCCAGAACTCGTTGCACCGGTGCGTGTACGGGCGGATGTGGGAGAGAAGCGCAAGCATCGGTTTGGTCTGTTTGGTCCATGGTTGAATCCGGTATGGCTGGCGCCGGCGCTTGCGGCGAGTCTGGTGGCTGTGGTGTACGAGTCGGCGGTGGTGATTCCCCGAGTGGAGCAACAGCTGGCGAGGGCGGAATCTCCGGCGATTCTGCCTGCTGTGACGCTGGCAGCGGGGGCGACGCGATCGGAGGCGAGCGCGGCTCGACATGTGCACGCGCCGGAGGGCGGATCTTTTCTGGTTTCTTTCGATATTCCGACGAAATCGACGTTTTCGGCGTATCGTTGCTTGTTATATTCTCCTCGCGGCGCCGTGGTCTGGCATGGCCAGGTGACGGCCGAGGCTGCCCGGGACACAGTGTCTCTGCGTGTTCCTGTGGCGGCAACGGAGCCGGGAGTTCACCGGCTTACGGTTGAGGGTGTTTCTGGAGCCGACGCGGGCCCGAAGGCGTCTCCTGAACTGCTGAATTACAAATTCGATCTGAGAGTCGAAAAGTAAGAGTCAGAGCAGAGTTTCATAGGCATTCAGTAGGTTTTCACTCATTTCCCAGGAGCACTTATGAACCGAAGCAAAAAGCCGAGCTTCTATTTTCACGCGCACGCGAATGCGATTGGCGGAACTCTCAGACATCCCGTGGAGCGGGTGATAACGAGCCGGGCATCGGCGTCGCTGGCCCAGGCGGGTGGGTATAGCGAGTCGCGCGAGGAACGTCTGCGGGTCGACCACGTGTTGTCGTGTGACGCGGCTTCGGTTCACGTTTCTGGACGTCATCACCAAGAGACCGGCGTCTTTCGAACGCTGGTGACGGCTACGATCGAACATCTGCACTTGCTGGAGGTGGTGACGGCGGACCGGATTGTAGCGCAGGTTTCAGTGGCGCACTCCCCTGGCGAGAAGTCGCGGATATCGCTGCTTGGAACGCACTTTGTAAATTTGAAGATGGCGGGGGTACCCGTGGAGGCGAAGTTACAGCCTGCGGTGTTTGCTCCCCACCCGAATGTCCGGCAGGACGGTCTGGACGCGGTTCCGCACCCTGCGTTTGAGGACCTCTTGGAGGTGGCTTCAGATCAACATAAGGCGAGGTCGGCGTTGAAGCATCCGGAGTGGCTGGAGGACCGGCTCGGAAAGAACGATCCCAGAAAAGATGTTCAGGAGAAAGGATCTGCGCTATGCTCCGTCGTTGGAGAAGTGTCGGTAGGCGCCCCTGGGGCGAGCTTCGCGCATGTGTTGCACATCCCGGATTTTGGCAACGTGTTTCTGGGCGAGCTGCTGCTGGGCCGACATTCTTTTCATCTGACGATGCTTCGGATCGAGATGGGCTGCATGGCGGACGGGGATCTGAGTGTGTGTTCGGCGGCCGTAAATGGCCGAACTATACCCTGATTTTTGCGGGTTCTCTCGCTCTGCTCGGATTTAGTTGCCAAGCGCGAGTTCCTCGCACGCTGGACCAATTGTTTGCAGACATCGAGCACAGGTTTGTGTCTGGGGAGTTCGCGTCCGCGGACGCGGAGGCGAAGTACGCTGCGGACTTTATCCGGCGTGGCACGCCGGAGCAAGTGGCGCGGTTTCGTTTGCAGCAGGCGAAGATTGGTCTGTACCAGGGACGAACGACGGAGGCGCTGGATCTGCTTGCTGAACCGTTGGGACCGTTGGCAGAGATGAGGGGACAGGGCGATCGCCAAGCGGCGAAACGCTTGTTTGTCGAGCGAGATATTCTGCTTGCGATCGCTTACGCGAAGTTGAGCGATCTCAGGCGCGCGCGGATCGCGATTGCGGAGGCCGAAAGCCTGCGCCCCGACCAGATCTTCGGGCCGGCCATTGCGATGGCGCACGGTTTGCTAGAAACGGAAAATGGTTTCCTTGATGAAGCGGAGCAATACTTCGAACGGAGTCTCACTGCGGCGAAGGACATAGGGGATCGTTCTCATCAGGCGGAGGCACTTGACAATCTGGGTGTCGTCTCTATGCGCAAGGAGCACTTTGAAGATGCCCTCGTAAGCTTTGAACAGGCTTCGGATGTAGCTCGGAGTATCGGAGCTCGGCACGCCCTTGAAAACCTGATGGGCAATGTGGGCTGGGTGTCTTACAAGCTGGGCGATTACAAGAAGGCTCTGGTGAGTTCGGAGGCAGCGCAACAGGAAGCTGCTGCGATTGGAGCGACCAGCGACCAGGTCACCTGGCTTCGTGATGCGGGGCTGGACTACTTTCGGCTCGGGGACTTGACCAAAGCGGCTGCAGCCTACAAGGAGTCGCTTGCACTTGCGAGATCGATCAAGAACGGAGAGGAGGCGGCCGACGCGCTGGTTTCGCTGGGGCAGCTTTCGTTGAAGAAAGGGGATGCGGCTGCGGCTCTCGAGTACGCTCGGGAGGCTCAGGCGGAGGCGCAGGTTCGGGCGGACGAAAGCGGAACGTTTCAGCCGGTTCTGCTGCAGGCGCGAGCTCTGAAAGCGCTGGGAAGGACATCTGAGGCGAGGGCGCAGCTGCTCGATCTGTTGGGCCGTGTGTTTCGGAGGCCGTCGGTCCTCTGGGAGGTGGAAGAACAGCTGGCGGAGATTGAAGTGTCTGCAGGAAACGACGGTGTGGCGGATGTGTGGTTTGAGCGGGCGATCGAGACGTTTGATCGGCAGCGTTCGACGTTTCGCACGGTCGAGTCCAAACTGCCGTTTCTGGAGAACGGCACGGAGTTGTATCTGGGGTATGTGGAGCAGCTGATCCGCGAGGGTCGGACGGACTATGCGTTGGCGGTGCTGGACCAGAGCCGGGCGGCGACCCTGGCGGATGGTCTGGGGCTGTCGCGCGTGGGCCGGTCGCCGGGCGCAGGATTGCGCGTGCGGGAGCTTGCGCGACGGCTGGACGGGACGATTCTGGTGTATTGTCTGCGACCGCAGCGATCGTACCTTTGGGCCGTCGGGCCTGCGGGAACGAAGTTCTTTCTGCTTCCTGACCGGGAGCGGGTGTTGACGCTGGTCCAGGCCTATACGGATGGGATCGTGCACGGGCGCGACGTGCTGGGGGAGGGTGGGCAAGCTGGAGAGGCGCTTTACGACGCTTTGTTGCGCCCGGCCGCGAGCCTGCTTCCGGGAGGTGGCGGAAGGGTGTTTCTGGTAGGGGACGACGCTCTGCATAGCCTGAACTTCGAGACCATCGTTGTTCCTGCCTCCGCAATTTCTGGGTCGAAGCCGCACTTCTGGATTGAAGACGCGACGATTTCGAATGCGGCTTCGCTAAGTTTGTTATCCGCGGGCGGGCGAGGTGGGGTGAGAGCAAGTGAGCGCGTGAAGGGCGGGGCGAATCTTCTTCTGATCGGGGATCCGATCCACGGACCTGGGAGGGAGGACAGCCTGCCCGAAGCCGCGCACGAGGTTTCGGCGGTTGCGGGGCATTTTTCGCCAGAACATCGTCTGGTGTTGACCGGCGCCGATGCGTCTCCGGGTGCTTATGCGGCGAGCGGGCCGGGGCGATTTTCGCTGATTCACTTTGTCGCGCATGGCGCGGCCAGTGAGTTGAACCCACTCCGTTCGTCCGTGACGCTTTCACCGACGGGAGGGCGGCCGGATCTCTACAAGCTGTATGCTCGCGACATCTTGGATGAGCGCATTGGCGCCGATCTGGTAACGATTTCGGCCTGTTATGGTTCGGGATCTCGCTTCTACTCGGGCGAGGGTCTGGTTGGTCTGGCATGGGCGTTTTTGCGTGCAGGCTCACATAATGTGATTGCCTCGCAATGGGAGGTAAGTGACGCTTCGACACCCGAGCTGATGAGCGAACTTTATGGAGATCTTGTGAGTGGGATGCGGCCGGACGCAGCCTTGCGTGCGGCCAAGTTGAGGATGCTGCACACGGAAGGTGTCTTTCGGAAGCCGCTGTACTGGGCTCCGTTTCAGTTGTACTCAGGCGCTTAGAGCGGTTGTCCTGAGGTTGTGGCTTAGGCCAAAGTGGCGGAATGCAATCAGAATCTGCTCGGGATGATGACGTGCGCGTCTGAACTGGCTTGAGGTCGCTGTATCTCGCCGGGGGGACACGACCGTGAAGGAGAGATTTACCTCTTTGTTATCTCCTGTTCGCCGTGCGTTTGCAGGCCGCGCGTAGGTTGACAGACATCCGATGATTCGATTTTGTCCCGACAGCCGACTTGCTGATTCTGAATGCTCGCCGTTTGAGGCGCCTCTCGGCAGTGCGACCGATCAGGTGGCGGCGCGCCTCCATGCTGAGCGCCAGCATTCCGGTGAGTGGGGTTCGAGGTACGCGCGATCTCTCCAACAACGCACATTTGCGCGACACGGAACAGCCTACAAAGCAGCAGAGCTCAACTAGGAAGGTGACAGCCGGTCATGAGAGTAACCCAGCTTCTCAGTGTGTTTCTGATATCCACGGCATCGACGATGGTTCTGGCGCAGATTGATCGCGCGGAGATCAACGGTACGGTTACGGACGCGAGCGGTGCGGCTGTGCGCGGCGCGGACGTCCACGCGATCGAGGAGGCCAGTGGCGCCGAAAGAACGGTGGTGTCGGGTGCACGGGGCAGCTATGTGTTGTCGTCGCTGCCGGTTGGGCGCTTCACTTTGTGGGTGCATATGGACGGGTTTAAGGATGTTCGTTTGCCGGGGATCGACCTGAACTCCGGGACGACGCGCACGATTGATGCGCATCTGCAGGTTGCGTCAGCGACGGAGACGGTGCAGGTGGAGGCCGAACCGGAGAACAATCTTGATAAGGACGACGCGAGCTTTGGAGGCACAATTCAATCTGTGCAGGTGGCTCGCCTGCCGCTGAACGGGCGCAACATTGCCACGCTGGAGCTGCTGGCGCCGGGCGCGATCGATACAGGGACGGGGCAGCAGAGTTCCGTGCATTTTGCGGGTCAGGGGATCGATGACAACAACTTCCGTTTTGACGGGGTGGATGCGAGCGGCGTTCTGCGGCAGTCACTAAAGAGTGGGCTGCGGCTGCAGTTCTCGACGGAGGCGGTTGCGGAGTTCAAGGTGGCTTCCGCGGATTACACCGCGGACACGGGCGGCACGGCGGGGGCGCAGGTGAGTCTGATCTCGAAGCGAGGGACGAATGCGTTTCACGGGTCGGTGTTCGATTATTTGCGGAACAGCTACTTTGACGCGCGATCGCCGATCCAGAGTACAGCGCACCCCAACTTTCACTTGAATCAGTTTGGCGGGAATTTGGGAGGTCCGATCGTGCGGGAACGTACCTTCTTCTTTGCGAATTACGAGGGTTTTCGGCAGACGCTGGGCGGCATTCCTCAGATTGGAGTTGTGCCTAGCGCGGCGTTTCGCGCGCGTGTGGCGGCGGCACAACCGGCGCTAGCCGCGATTCTGAACGCGTACCCGGTGGGGACTACGCCCTCGACGAGCGACCCGAACGCGGCCTTCTTTACGGGCGTGGTGCCGAGTCCGGACAACGAGAACTCCGGTGTGCTGCGTATCGATCACCGTTTCAACGATCGCGACTCGATGTATGGGCGCTACTCGATCGACGATGGGACTGCGACCTCTGCGCTGAACGCGCTTGCCCAGGCCAGCACGATTGCCTCGCGGATGCAGAACTTCGCCCTGGAGGAGCTGCATATCTTCGGGCCGACGATGTTGAATGAGGCGGAGTTTGGGATCAATCGCAATACGTATTATCAGTTTCAGACGACGGGGGTTCCTTACAATTTTTCGATTACGGGATTTACTACACTTGCGGAGAACTACTCGAAGCTGCAGGTGCCGCAGACGTTTTCAGTGAATGACACCTTGACCAAGACCTTGGGGCAGCACACGATCAAAGCCGGGATTGACATCCGGCACGTGATGATCAACGAGTCGAACTCGGTTGACGGGACGGCGAGCTATACGTCTGAGGGGAACTTCCTGGCGAACGATTTGAACTCTATCCTGGTGACGGCTGCGCTGACCCCGCGCGGGCTGCGGAAGAACCAGTACGCAGGGTATGCGCAGGACCAGTGGAAGGCGGCGCCGGGGCTGACGTTCAACTATGGCCTGCGGTACAACTTTTTTGGGCCGTTCCATGAGGCACACGGCAACGACGACCCGTTCGATGTGGTGGCATGTGGAGGGTACTGCGGTCTGGGAACGAACTTTTCCGATCCCAATTACTTGAGCTTCGACCCGCGAGTTTCAGTGGCGTATTCGCCGTCGGGGATGGGTGGAAACACTGTTCTGCGTGCAGGGTTTGGCATTTATCACGGGGAGTCGCAGCTTGGCGACCAGGACAGCCCGGTTGTGAACACGGCGCCTTCGACGCAGCTGACATCTTCGTCTACGACGGTGTATAGCTATCCTTCGGCGATCGCCTTAATTCCGACCACGGGTCTGGCGACGACGCCGAGATCGATGTCGCTGCGGCGACCGGACAATTACACGACGCAATGGACCGCGTCGGTGCAGCAGAGTTTGCGGCATGATACGACCTTGACGGCGACATATCTCGGGATCAAGGGGACGCACCTGTTTCGGCGCACTTACACGAATTTGATTGATCCTGCGACCGGCAAACGTCCGCTGCTGGGATTTCCGAGCCAGATCGACACCAAGCAGAACGAGAATATGAGCATCTTTCATGCGCTCGAGCTGAACGTGAACCGTCGATTTCACAATGGACTCTTTGTTGCGGGAAACTACATGTATTCGCACGCGCTTGATGATGGCGCGGTTGGGGCGGGCGAGGCGAATTCGGCGGAGAACGTTTCCTGCTTTCGCTGTGAATATGCGAGCAGCGTGGACGATGTTCGCCATTCGGCCAATGCGAGTGTGGTGTATGAGCTTCCGTTCGGGGTGGGCCGGCGGTTTCTGAGTGGGAGCCAGTCGCTCGATCTGGCGGTCGGGGGATGGTCGGTCGACAGCCTGTTGATTGCGCGGGCTGGGCTGCCGGTGGACGTTACGATTAGCCGATCGAGCTCGGCATTGCCGGATGGAAACAATCAGAATCAGAGACCGGATCGCGTGTATGGGCAGCCGATCTATTTGGGCAAGGGGATCAATTCGTGGCTGAATCCCGCAGCATTTGCGGTACCGCGTGCCGGTACGTGGGGCAATCTGGGGCGCGATATAGCGACTGGGCCGACATTGTGGCAGGACGATAGCGCGGCTGAGAAGTCGTTTCGGCTGACGGAGCGGAACAACTTGATCTTTCGGGCCGAGGCGTTCAACATCTTCAATCGCGCGCAGTATGGTCAGCCCGGATCGACGCTGGCGACGGGCTCGGGCGTGACGGCGGACGGACGGCCTGTGCTGTCGGCTCCGGCCAGCTTTGGCAAGATTACGAGTGTGATCAATTCGCAGGGGCTGGTTGGGACCGGGACTCCACGGGTGCTGGAGTTTGCCTTGCGGCTTACATATTGAGACCGCGGTGCCTGGTTAGCTTATGTCACGTAAGAAATTTCGTTAGATCAAGACAGGATGGATGAACTCATGATGGCGTCTCGCTTTTCTCTCGCACTGAGCTCTTTGACCTTTATCGCTGCTCTCACTGTTTCCGGTCGTGCCGTGGAGCCGAGGCAGCCACCTCTGACGCTTGTGTCGCAGGTGTACCTGCCGGAGATCACGGGCGACTTTGACCATTTCGCGGTGGACTTGAAGCGAAATCACCTGTTTGTTTCGGCGGAGGTGCACCACTCGGTCGAGATGTTTGATCTTCGGACGGGCGAGCATCTGCAGAGCATTGGCGGTTTCAAGACGCCGCATTCGTTGGCGTTTGCGCCCGAGAAGGACGAGTTGATGGTGTGCGACGGAGGCGATTCGGCGCTGATTCTCGTGAGCGGGGACACGCTTCAGCGCACGGGACGTGTGCAGCTGATTGATGGCTCGGCGACGACCAAGGGCGACTCGCCCGATGCTGCGTTTTACGATGCGGCGCGCCGCTTGTATTACATCGGCAACGGTGGCGCTTCGGCAAACCAGCCGACTTCGAAGATCTCGATCTTTTCGGTGGACCAGGGAAAGCTGATCGGCGACCTGGAGGTGCCGGGCGACAACGTGGAGAGTATCGGTGTGGACGATCTGCATCATCGCTTGTACGTGAACATTCGCGACAAGAAGCAGATCGGCGTTTATGACCTGAACACCAAGCAGCTTTTGACGACCTGGACTACGCCGGACATGAATCGCAATACGGCGCTCCTGGTGGATGCGCAGGATGAGCGCATCTTTGTAGCCGGAAGGAAGCCGGGGATGCTGTACGTCTTTGACCGGGACGGCAAGTTGTTGGCGAAGCTGCCGTGTGTGGAGACGAACGACGACATGAACTGGGACGGTGCGGCCAAGCTGCTGTACGTGAGCGGGACGCAGGGACTAAGCGTCTTTCACCAGGACACGCCGGACATGTACACCGAGATCACGCGGATTCCGACCAATGGCGGGAAGACGTCCGTCATTGTTCCGCAGGTTGGGTTGTTTTTTGTTGTGCACCCGAAGACGGATGTCGACGTGGCGGGGCTACTGGTGTACCGAATCAATCGCTAAAGTTTTGCAAGGAGAAGATACGTATGTCGCAGATTTCTCGTCGGGGTTTCGTTCAACTTGGCTCAGTGGGTGCGCTCGCTCTTGCCTTTTCTCGGGTTGGGATACCAGACGCCGTGGAGGGAGCGGTGCTGCTGCCGGCGAGCGTGTGCGGCCGATGGGGCTTTATCGATGGGAATGGGACGGTAAAGGTCACACCGAAGTTTGAGGCGGCTTTTGGATTCGCGAGCGATCTGGCCGCGGTGCGCGTGCAGAGCAAGTGGGGCTACATTGACCGGACGGGCAAGATGGTGCTCGCCGCGCGGTATGACGAAGCTCGCAACTTTCACTCGGGGAGCAGTCCAGTGCGGACGGGATCTGCATGGGGATTTGTGCGACCTGATGGCGCGGGTGCATTCGCGGCTCGATTTGAGCTTGCGCGGAGCTTTCAGAACGAGCGTGCGCGGGTGATGCTGGCCGGCAAGTGGGGGTACATCACGCCTACCGGAGAAGTAGCGATACCGCCGAAGTACGAGGGTGCGAACGGGTACAACGATGATCTGGCGCCGGTGAAGCTAGGAGGGAAGTGGGGCTTTATCGATAAGGCTGGGGCAGTCGCGATCCCGTTCCAATATCCTGCCGCGGCTAGCTTCAACGAAGGCCTGGCTGCGGTGAAGATTGGGGATCGGTGGGGTTTTCTGAACAGGAAAGGCTTGGTTGTGATTGAACCGGCGTGGGAGCAGGCGGGGGAGTTCAGCGACGGTGTGTGTCCGGTGCAGAAGGGCGGTGTGTGGGGTCTGGTCGATCGCTCCGGTGCGGTTGTTCTGCCGCCGAAGTATGCAGCAATGGGGAACTTCGATCAGGGCTATCTCGCGGTGAAGGTGGGGAGTCGCTCGGAGTACATCGATCGGACGTATAAGACGCGCTGGACGGAGCCGATGGTGTGTCCCGCGTAGGATGTGCTGGGTTCGGTTTGGGTTCGGTCTGGGCTAAGTGTGCGGTTTTGGTCTGGGATTTAGTCTGAGGTTTGGGTCTAAGGGGGTCTGGTCTGGCTTACTCTTGAGAGCATGCAGGCACCGCGCACGATCGCTCGTCGAACGCTTCAGATGTTTGTTGGACGGGGCTCGATGGGAGCGTCGGAGATGTTGGCTCGCAAGGGGATCGCTCGCCTATTGCGACGAGTGCGAACGGAGGTGACCGAATCGTTCTTCGGGGCGATGCCGCCTGTACCGGGAGCAATCCATCCTTTCGACGCGGAGCATGGGACGGATACGAGCGGTCTGATCTGGGGAGAGGATCTTTCGCGGGAGACTAGCGCCTCGGGGACGCCTGCAACCGCTCTGTGGAGCACGGCGTATTACGCAATTGCGCCGTTGGTGCTTGAGTCTGCTCTCGAGAGATTAGAGAGCGAAGGCATTTCCTGGGAGGACTTCGCTTTTGTCGATCTTGGCTCGGGGAAGGGTCGAGCTCTGCTGCTGGCTTCGCGGAGATCTTTCCGGAGCATTCTTGGAGTGGAGCTTTCCTCTGAGCTCCACGCTATTGCGGAGCTGAACATCCGGAACTTCAGAGCACCGTGGCAGAAGTGTCGGACGATGGTGGTCTGCCAAGGCGATGCAGCGCGGCGTGAGCTTCCGGAGTTGCCTCTGGTGCTGTTTCTGTACCATCCATTTCTGGCGCCGGTGTTTCGGCGTCTGCTGGGGAATCTTAGGCGATCGCTTGCAAGGAAGCCACGCGAGGCGTGGCTTTTGTACGTGAATCCTGCGTGTGACCGTGATCTCGATCGCTCTGGATTGTTTACGAAGCGGTGGGACTACACGGTCGACCTGCCGCCCCAAGACGCGCTCCCGGATCGTTTTGGCAATGCGAGGGAGCAGGTTGCGATCTACCACCATGCGGTCGGAGACGGCGAAGCTTGAGACGTCTGCGCCCCCGGTAGAATTTAGCTCATGACGACTAGACCTACACTTCTGGTGCATGGGGGCGCGTGGGCATTGCCGGACGACGCGGTGGATGCGCATGAACGTGGCATTCGGGCTGCGCTGGCGGCGGGGTATGGCGCTTTGAGCAAGGGTGGAAGTGCTGTGGATGCGGCTGAAGCGGCGGTTGCGTCGATGGAGGATGACGACACGTTTGACGCAGGTCGGGGGTCGTTTCTGACGCGGGATGGACGGGTGCAGATGGATGCGTTGCTGATGGACGGAGCGACGTTGCGCACGGGCGCGGTGGCATGTGTGGAGCGGATCCGGAACCCGATCCATGCCGCGCGTCTTGTGCTGGAGAAGAGCCCGCATGTGTACTTCGTGGGTGTGGGTGCGGAGCGGTTTGCGCGGCAGCATGGGATGGTGCTTTGCGACAACACCGAGCTGATCTTGCCGCGCGAGCGCGAGCGTCTGATGCAGTTTCAGCGAGCCGAGCTCGCCGGCGCAGAAGACACCACTTTCTCCGGGGTTCGAGGAAATACTTTGATAACAGGCGAGAGCGAGTTGCGGTTGCCGAAAGGTGATCTTGAACGGACCTTGCTCAACGTCGGACACACGGATGTAGAGGCAGGTCAGGCGGTTTCTGCTTCCGTGCGTGAGGCGCTCGAGTTTCTTCCCTCCGACGATCCAGCGCTCAATTCGCACGATACGGTGGGTTCGGTGGCGATCGATGCGGCGGGTAATCTGGCGGCTGCCACATCTACGGGCGGGACGCTTTCGAAGGCGCCGGGGCGAGTTGGGGATTCGTCGCTGATCGGCTGTGGATGCTACGCCGATAACCAGTCGGCGGCGGTGTCGCTGACGGGGTGGGGTGAGCCGATCATGAAGCTGGTGCTCGGCAAGTGGGCGGTGGATCGGGTTGCCGGCGGAAGCGCGCCGCAGGCTACAGCGGCGGCGGCGATCGAGTATGTTTATGAGCGTCTGGGCGGACACGCGGGCATGATTCTGCTTGGTCCAGATGGACGGTTTGGTGTTGCCCATAACACACCGCGGATGGCCTGGGGACTTCAGACTGCGAAGGGCACGGAGGTTGGCGTGACGCGAAACCGGTAAGCAGACCCGAGCGCGCTGTTGCATCCTAAAGGATGCATGGCAGAGAGCCTCTTCCCCGAAGCGCGCACAGCGCCGCCAGCTACGCCGGCGATCGACCCTGACCGTCTTCCGTATATTCATCGGTTGCTGCTGGGGTACTATGGCCAGCCTCTGCCGCGCGCTCCGTGGGATCCGCTGACGCAGTTTGTTTATTCGCTGCTTTCGTCGAGAACCAAGGAGCAGCAGTCACAGGAGGTGATGCGGGATCTTCGCGCGCGCTTTGGTCCGAATCCGCACGTCCCTGAATCGGTAGCGAGTGACTGGGAGGCGGTGCGGGACGCTCCGGTGGAAGAGATCGAACGTACGATTGCGGTGGTGACGTTTCCGGAGGTGAAGGCGCCGCGTCTGAAGGCTGCCCTGCTCGGCATCACGGCGCGATATGGATCGCTGACGCTGGATTTTCTGGCGAAGTATCGCACGGAGAAGATCCGTGCCTGGCTGGAGGGTTTTGAGGGAGTAGGACCGCAGATCTCAGCGGCCGTGGTCAACTTTTCGACTCTGCGGCGACGGGCGATCTGCGTGGATGGACATCATCTGCGGGTGACGCATCGTCTTGGGCTGACGCCACGCGCGGATGCTCGCCGGACGGAAGAACTGCTGATGCGGCTTGTGCCCGAGACATGGACGGCGGAGATGCTGGACGAGCATCACTCGCTGATTAAAGTCCACGGGCAGACATTGTGTACGTTTGCCGACCCACGCTGCGCGGAGTGCCCGTTGCTGAAGCTGTGTCCGCATGGGCAGAGGCAGACGGGAGCGGGTGTTAGAAGCGGGTGAGGGCGGGCCTAAAAGCGGACGAGAGCGCTCCGGTCGAAGTTTTCTAGGAGATCCGCGACGTCTTTGTAGACCTCGATGCAGCCGGCCTCGAGCAATTCTTTCTCGCTCCAACCGCCGGTAGTAACGCCGATGGTCCAGACGCCTGCCTTGCCGGCGGCTTCGGCGTCGTAGGGTGTGTCGCCGAGAGCGAGGGCGTGCTTTGGTTCGACGCCGAGTTTTTTGAGTGTGGCGATGAAGATGTCGGGGTTCGGCTTGGATTTGTCTGCATCGTCGGCTGAGGATTCTTCCTCGATGAGGTCTTCGATATGGGTGAGTTTCTTGTAGATTGCGAGATCCTCCTGGTCGGCCGAGGAGGCGAGGGAGAGACGGATGCCGGCCTGTTTGAGGCGGAGGAGGAGATCGCGGACTTTGGGAAGCGGTTCCACCTGATGGAGGTAGTCCTGGTGAAAGATGAATTTGCGATAGGCCTTGAGGGGCTCCTCGATGGCTCTGCGGCGCCACCACGGCACGAAGACGGGGACCAGAGTGTCACCGCCTTTGCCGATCTGCCGGCGTACGTCTTCGAGTTCGACCTGAATGCTTGCGCCCGCGAATGCGTCCTTCCATGCGGCTGCGTGCAGCCAGTTGCTTTGCACTAGGGTTCCGTCGATATCGCACAGCAAAGCCTGAATCATCTGATTCCTTTGTCCTGGGTTGTTTGTCGCGTTTTATGTTTAGATGCAGCGGAAGGAGCGAGAGTGTAACGGCTGGGAGACCGCGAACACTTTCTCTTGCACACTGAACGTCCATTTTATGTAAGAATTTCGCGGCGCGTTGTGGTTCTCTCTCGGGCGTTTCAAAGGGCCGGGAGATGCGCGAGTGCAAGGAGTTACTTACGATGTCAAACCACCTTTCGCGGCGTCTGGTCCGTTTTGTCGCGGCGTTCTGCCTTTCGTTTGTTTGTCTAATCGCAATGCCGGGGTTTGGGCAGAACGTCTCGACCGCGCAGCTGAACGGCACGGTTCGGGATCCGTCGGGCGCCGTGATTGCCGGTGCCGCGGTGACCCTCAGTGACCCGTCAAAAGGCTACTCTCGAACGGAGATGACGGACCGGGAAGGCCACTACCGGATGCTTGAGGTGCTGCCCGGGAGCTACACGGTGACGGCCACTTCGGCCGGGTTCAACAAGCTTGTGGAGGAGAATATCGTCCTGACCACAGGCGAACAGGCCGATCTTCCGCTGGCGCTTACGATTGGGAACTCGGACACGGTGACGGTGACCTCCGGTGCGGAGATGATCGAGACGGAGCGATCGTCACAATCGACGACGGTGGACCAGGCCCGCATCATCAACCTCCCCATCAACGGGCGCAACTACATCAATTTCACGCTGACCAACTCGCAGATTGCGCGGGATGCTGCTCCTTCCGTGGGAGCGATCCCGACCTCGGGATTGAATTTTGGCGGCGTTCGAGCGCGGTCGAACTCGATCAACATCGACGGCGCGGATGCGGGCGATTACATCTCCGGCGGCACGCGAGCGACGGTGTCTCAGGATGCTGTGCAGGAGTTCCAGATCATCACGAATGGGTTTGCGGCGGAGTACGGCCGGGCGTCGGGCGGCGTGGTGAACATTGTGACGAAGTCGGGCACAAATCGCACGCATGCGAGCGCGTTCGGGTTTCTGCGCAACCGATATATTCAGGCGACGAATCCGTTTTCGACGGTGTACCAGCCTGCGTATACGCGCGTCCAGGCGGGCTTCACGGTGGGTGGCGCGATTGTGCCGGACAGGACGTTTTATTTCTTTTCGACGGAGATCACGCGACGGCAGGAGACCGGATTTTCCATCATCGGGCGGAACAACTTCGGACTTGTGCCGATCGACGTAAGCAAGTTTTATGGCGCACCGGCCGGCGCGCTCAGCGTTCAAGGGACTGCTGCGCAGGGTGCGTTTTTGGCGGCGGTTCCAGCCACGACTCCGGGGATTCAGCAGTATGTAGCTTTGGTTGGCTCGTCCTCGTCGATCGCACTTACGGGTCAAAATCCTGCGTTTCTGGCGCCCACGATCGGGACCAATCGCTTTGTTACGTCGGGCCAGGCGACGCCGGCGACGTTTCAGCCGCTAAATGCTCTGGTGGGCAATTATCCGATCTCCGAGAAAACCGAGATTTACTCACTGCGGCTCGACCAGAAGCTGACGGCGAATCAGCAGTTGCTGCTTCGCGGAAATGTTAGTCCGTCCAATATCACCGGCATTGGGGAGTCGGCCGCGAACCAGAATCTTGGGGAGAACAGCTTTTCGCGAACGGCGATCCAGACGTTTCATGACTTCGGCATTCTCGGCCAGCACACATATCTGCTGGGCAATAACAAAGTGAACGAGCTGCGCATTCAGTTCGCCCGGCACCCAGTTCGGTATGCGCCGTCCAGTTCGCCTGGCGGCAACAATACGGCGGTGAACATTCCTGGGTTTGCGTACTTTGGCAAGACACCTTTTTCGGTGGTTGATCGCATCGAGGATCAGACGCAGGTGCAGGATAACTTCACTTATACCCGGGGCGGGCACACGGTCAAGATTGGCGTTGATCTGCGCTATGTTCCGATCAACGTGAAGCAGGGCCAACTGTATGGGGGCGGGGACTACACGTTTGCAGGCTTGGACGCCAGCGATGTTTCTCCGCAGCTGGCCGGGCTGCCTGGGTTTTCGCCGATCCAGGCGTATGGTTTGGGACTTCCGCAGTCGTTTGTGCAGGGGATCGGGCCTACGCGATACAAGTACGACCTGAAGACGCTTGGGGCTTTCCTTGAGGACAGCTGGCGCGTGAACAACCATCTGACGCTGAATTACGGGGTTCGGTACGATGTGGAGGCGTTTCCGACGCAGAATGCTTTGAATGCCGATACGCAGGCGGCAGAACGAGCCTTTGGGGTTCGCGAGGGGATCCGGCTGCAGTATGAGAATGTGGCGCCGCGCATAGGACTAGCGTACGATCCTGCGGGCGACGGGAAGACGGTGGTTCGGGCGAATTACGGCATTTTCTATGACCGGGCGCCGGGCAATCTGCCGGCGCAGTCGTCGGTCTTCAATTCGACGCAGGTGCCTCTGGTGATTCTGGCCGGTGGATCTCCGTGCACGGCAGCGAGCACGATCAGTCCACTGAATCTGAATGCGACGAACACGTTTCAGGGCTCGCTCTCGAACGCGAACTGTTTGCCGGTGGCCGGCCTGAATTATCAGGCGAGCCAGCAGCGTTTTGACCCAAACAACGCCGCTTCTTTATTTGTGGATCAGAACTTTCTGGCTGCTGGATTTCCGTTGGCAATTCTTCCTTCGGGACTTCCTGCAGATTTGAAGTATCACACGCCGTATGTGCAGCAGATATCGTTTGGTGTGGAGCGCGACCTTGGGCACAATTTGTCGCTCAACATTGCGTATAACTCGACCGGGGGCCGGCGTCTGAACCGGCCGGTAAACGTGAACCCTGTCAACCCGGCGCTCTTGGTGCGCAACTGGCAGGCTGCGAATGCGGCGGTTGCTGCCGGGACTGCCGGCGTCCTACCAGGCGGCAACATCCACGCGGTTGCGAGCTCTACGTCGAACCCGCTTACGGTGGCCACAGCGACGGGGACGGCGCCGTGCGGTCAGGGGCCGGGCGGACCGTATGTCGCTCCACCCTTGCTCAACTTCTTCCGTCGGTCGGGGCTGAATACGTCGCTAGGGCAGTTTCTATCGGCGCAAGGCGCTGCACAGTGTGTCGAGCTTGCGAGCCAGATTGCCGCGGCAGACTCGCTCGGCGTGGGAGTCGCTGTTCCCTTCGGCGATATGAGTCCTAACCTGACGACGGGAACTTCTTCCTATAACGGGCTGTCGGTGAATCTGCGCAAGCGTCTCTCACGGAATTATGAGTTTCTGCTCTCGTATACGTGGTCGCACGCGATTGACGACTCTACCGACCTTGTTTCAACGTCCGATGCGCCGCAAAACAACTTTGCGCCGAATGCCGAACGCGCTGTTTCGACATTTGACCAGCGTCACCGGATGGTGCTCTCGGGCGTATACAACTCTGGCCATTTGTCGGGGTCGATCTTTGGTTCGCGCTTTCTTCCCGGCGTGTTCTCCGGGTTTACGGTCGCGCCGATTATTGAGATTGCGTCGGGTCGACCGTTCAATATTGTGACTGGGACCGATACGAATTTCGACTTTGACCCGCTTACCGATCGACCCAACGCGGTTGCGCCTGGGAGCGCACCGACGAGTTGCGGCACGGCCCCGGTGCTTTCGCGGTTTTCACCCACGGGAGCGCTCAATCTGCCGTGTTACATTGATGCTCCTGTGGGAGCGGCGGTGGGCAGTTCGTACTTCAACGGCAGCCTCGGCCGGAACACGGGAACGCGGCCCTTTGTGGCGTTTACGGATCTCCGCTTGGCTCGGGCGATCCCGTTGCCGCACGAGCTTGCACTGCAGATTACGGCGGATGGATTCAACCTGTTGAACAAGAACAATGTGTTCGATGTTGACCGGCTGTATACGGACGCTGGCCGACCGACGGCCAGCTCGGATCCGAGGCAGTTCCAGTTTGGGGCGCGGCTGTCGTTTTAGGTGAAGCAGAAGTGGGGTGCTAGAAGGAGGAGCTTCTGGCACCCTGCCCTCTGTTTCCTGAGGTAGAGCTACTGCGCTCCGACTTTGGCGCTTTGATCCATGACTGTCTGTACGTTGGACTTGTCTACGAGCGAGACACCGGTGTCGACGAACGCCGGGAACGGGGCGAATGGATCGAGCCCGTAGTCTCCACTGAGCGAGTTTGATCCTGGCGCGTGGTGGTGGAGTTCTTCCAAGGCCTCGAGTCCAAGCAGGGCCATGGTGTAGGGTTTTTGCGAGATGGTTGAATCGATGAGGCCCTCTTTGACCAGCTGCAGCGTCGATCCGTCCACGTCCATGGCGACGACGAGGCGTCCCTGCGCGCCGGTGCGGCGGATTGCCTCGCCTACGTCGCGGCCGGCAGCGGATGTAAGACAGAGGAATCCGTCGACCTTGCCGGCACCGGTGCGTTGCAGGTATTCAGCTGCCTTCTGCATTGTCGTTCCGGAGTCGCCTTTGGTGTCGAAGACATCGACGATTTTGATGCCGGGGTAGGAGGCGAGAACGTCCTTGTACCCTTTGAGGCGCTCCTCAAGATTTGGCTGGTTGGTGATGGTGAAGAGCACGACGTTGCCCTTGCCGTTGAGCTGGGCCGCGGCTCTTTGGCCGCCGAGGCGTCCGGCTGCAAGGTTATTTGTCCCGATGAAGTAGAGGCGCTTGCTTTCGGGGGCATCCGAATCGATGGTGATGACGGGCACGCCAGCGGAGATGGCGGCATCGATCTCTGGCGTCATCATGCGTGAGTTCGCGACGGAGACCAGGATGCCCGCGGGTTTTTTGGCGACCGCGGCTCGAAATGCATCGACCTCCGCCTGGGGGTCCAAGCGCTCGGGGCCTTGCATCTCTGCGGAGACGTTGTACGTTTTGGCTGCCCTCTGAAATCCGGCAACGGCCGTTTGCCAATAGGGCAGGGTTGTGCTGGTGGTAAGCAGGTAGTACTGCCGCTTGGGACCGCTTTGCTGGCATCCCGCGAGCAGCGTCAGTGCTGTGGCTGCAAGGCCAAAACCTGTTCGCGCCCGGCCCTTGTTCGAAGTGTCAAACGTTGCCATGCTGATCTCCTCTGGATGTTTCTCTGTGCTTCAGCCTTGCCCTGCCGCGCGCAGAATGAGTCGCGGAAGACGATCTTCTTGAGGGGCGCCATACTACACCCTTTTGCATAGGTCTGAAACAGGGACGTGTGGAGTAGAAAGGAACGGCTTTCTCCGGAGTCAAATCTGCTAACTTCCTGTGCTTCAACGGAAGACCGCCGTTGAAGGAATCGTCCGCCGCGTCTATGCTGGGTCTGGTTTGTCTGCGAGGAATTTCCATGATTCTGTTCCGAGTTTTCATCCAGGCCGCGCTTACCTTGGGAGCGTTGTGGGGAGTGAACCGGTATCGGCGCGCTCGGTATGGGAGCGCTGAGGCTCGCGTACATCGGAGCGACGTGTTCACGGTGTTTCATGATGGAAGCTCGGACGGAGCTTAGCCCGGGATGCGCACAGATGCCGAGCAGATGACAGCCGAGTTCGGGATTCCCGGTGTTCTTGGATTTCAAGAGAACCAGGCGGGGCTGGTCTCGGTTGAGGTCACCACACTGAGTGCGACGGCGACGATTTATCTGCAGGGAGGGCATGTAACGCATTGGGCTCCGGCTGGCGCCAACCCGGTGTTGTTCTTGAGTCCGCAATCGGAATTTGTGCCGGGGAAGGCGATTCGCGGCGGGATCCCGATCTCGTTTCCGTGGTTTGCGACCGACAGCAAACCGACGCGCTTTGAGGGTAAGCCCGGACCTTCGCATGGATTTGCCCGCACGGAGCTGTGGACGCTCGCGTTTGTGGCCGTTGCCGGGGAAGACGTGCATCTCACGTTGACTCTTGGCCCTTCGCCAAGAAGTCGCGAGCTAGGTTTCGATGGTTTCCGTCTGGCGTATCAGGTGACGATCGGATCGAAGCTCGCCCTGCGGCTCACGGTGGGAAACGATGGGTCGGATCAACTCGTGTTTGAGGAGGCGTTTCACACCTACTTTGCTGTGGCGGATGTACGCGAGACCACGGTGAGCGGGCTCGAGGCGACGCCCTACCTGGACAAGATCGACGGCATGCAGATGAAGCCGGCCAGTGGCGTTCCGCTCGTGTGCGGCGGACCGACGGACCGCGTCTACAACGGCACGGAGGCCGCTTGTACGTTGCACGATCGTGGCGCCGGGCGGCAGATCATGGTCCAGAAGACGAACTCCCGTACGACGGTGGTGTTCAATCCATGGAAGGCAATGCCTGATCTCGGAGCCGAGGAGTGGGCCCATATGCTGTGTGTCGAGACGGCAAACGCGGGCGATGATCGGGTGACGCTGGGCGGGGGAGAGACGCACACGATGGCTGCCGAGATCAGCATCCGGGAGTCGTGAAGGCGGTTGGCGGCGTCCAAGGGTCATGCTGACTCTTGCGTCTGCTTCACCCCGTCGCCGCCAGTTGCTGGAACAGGCCGGATTTCGTTTTCGTGTGGAGACGGCCGACGTGCCTGAAACCATGAAGCCGGGCGAGTCTGCCGCCGAGTACGTGTTGCGGCTGGCGGAAGCCAAGGCGCAGGCGGTCTGGGCGAAGCATCAAAGTGGGGACACGCCGCATGATCCTCTCGTCGTGCTTGGCGCGGATACGACGGTGCTCTGTGCCGGCGAGATTCTTGGCAAGCCCGTGAACCAGGCCGATGCCCGCCGGATGCTCGAGCTGCTTTCCGGACGATTTCACCAGGTGCTCACAGGGGTTGCGGTGCTTACGCGCGACGAGACCTTTGCCGATGTGGAGGTGACGCAGGTTTACTTCGACCAAATTGGCGATCGCGAGTTGGTGCGGTATCTGGCTTCGGGCGAGCCGCTCGACAAGGCGGGCGCGTACGGGATTCAGGGCTTTGCGGCGCGTTGGATCCCAAAGATCGAGGGTGATTACTTCAACGTTGTTGGGCTTCCGATTGCTCGGACGGTAGCTTTGCTGGCCGAGGCGCAGGCGAGCTTGGGACTCTCGGAGCTCTGGTAGAGGATCGAGCACGACGGAGGCACCTTCAAATCAGGACCGGACCTGTGCCAATCTGCCTGATCTGGCTGTGATGCTTTGGTCTCCAGACATCTGGCCTCGCCGCTTGAACTCGACGAGGCGCCTCTTGCTCTCTGACCCCTTTTGGCCCAGGTCTCACCGTGTTGTTTTGCAGGGACGTGTGTCTAAAATACCGCACTTTGCCGGTGTCCGATGTGTGTAGTGTAGTTGTTATTCCGGTGAGGAGGTCTGAATCGTTGTTGGCTGAAAGCGCGTATGAACGGACTATCTGTTCCGAGATCCGCTTCAGCGGAAGGGGCCTGCACAGCGGGGCCGAGGTGGAGATGCGGCTGGTACCTGCGCCTGCGGGATCGGGTATTGTGTTCCGCCGAACGGACCTGGAAAACTTCGAGATTCCCGCGAATGGACGCAATGTTGCGCGGGTGAGCTATGCGACCAGCCTGATGCGCGGAAGTGTTCTTATCTCCACGACCGAGCACCTCCTTTCCGCGCTGATCGGGTTTGGCGTGGACAATGTGATCATCGAGGTTGACAACCTCGAGGTGCCGATTCTGGATGGCAGCGCCTTGCCCTATGTCGCAGCCTTTGAGGAGGTTGGGCTGAAGCAGCAACGCCGCCGCAGGGAGTACTTGCGCGTTTTGAAGGAGGTTGAGGTTCGGGACGGGTCGAAGTTTATTGGCGTTTACCCGGGGTCCGGATACAGCATCCACTACACAATCGACTTTCCGGAGCCGATCGGGAGCGAGACGTTTTCGGGCGATCTGGAGGAGGGTGGATACGCTCGCCTGATTGCGCCTGCGCGCACCTTTGGGTTTCGCGAAGATGAGGCCAAGCTCCGTGACATGGGCCTGATTCGAGGTGCGTCCGAGCACTGCGCGATTGTTGTGAGCGGAGGCAGGGTGCAGAATGGACCCTTGCGCTACCCGGATGAATTTGTTCGTCATAAAGTCCTGGACCTGATTGGGGATTTGGCGCTTGCGGGTCGACGGATTCAGGGGCGGGTGGTGGCGGAGAGGGCCGGTCATGCGATGCATACGGCGCTGGTACAACGGTTGTTGCGCGATCGGTCTGCGTGGGAGTTGACGCACGGGCTGGAGACGGCGAAGCGCGAGGACATTGCTGAAGAGATGCACAGTGCGGTTGCCTGAAGCTGAGGGTGCCGGGGTTTCTGCGGTCGCGGCCATTGCGCTTGGATCAAATCTCCACTCCAACTTTGGCGACCGAGAAGCGAATCTGCATGAAGCGGTTCGGCGGCTCGGTTCTGTTGGACGCGTGCGGGCGGTTTCTCACTTCCATGACACTTCGCCTGTTGGTACGGTGGAGCAACCGCACTTTCTGAATGGGGCTGTGCTGCTCGACACCGTGCTTGGCCCGGGGGATCTGCTGGACGCTCTGCTCTCGATCGAGCGCGGGATGGGGCGCGACCGCGCCGTTGCTGTGGACAAGGGACCGCGGGTTATTGATTTAGATCTGTTGCTTTATGGGGATCAGGTCCTTTCCAGCGCGAGGCTTACGCTTCCGCACCCGGCTATGCACACGCGCGGTTTTGTCCTGGAGCCGATGGCGGAGATCGCACCGGAGATGGTGCATCCGGTGCTTCGGCGGACGGTCGCGGAGTTGCTTGATTTGCTTCCGCGTAGCTGATCCCGCCATGTGTTCGCGCCGGCTCTGGCTTGGGGCGTTACTTGATGATGCCGCGGGCGCTGGCGGCGATGAAGTCGGCTAGGTATTGGACGTGGGGGGTGGTGGGGTCGTCTGGAGGGAGGTCGGCGAGCTTGGCGCGGATGGTGGCGAGGGCGTCGGTGGTATTGAGCTTGGAGGCTTGGAGGGTGCGGTAGGCGGAGCGGAGTTCGCGGATCTGGGCGGGGGTGAAGCCGCGGCGTTCGAGGCCGACCTTGTTGAGGCCGTAGGCGTGGTTGTTGCGCTCGATGGAGGTGAGGGAGTAGGGGAGGACGTCCTGGGTGATGGTGGTGCCGCCGCCGATGTAGGAGTAGCGGCCGATGCGGCAGAATTGGTGTATGGGGCAGAGGGCGCCGACGACGGCGAAGTCCTCGACCGTGACGTGGCCGGCGAGGGTGGCGGAGTTGGCGAGGATGCAGCCGTTGCCGATGTCCGAGTCGTGGCCGATGTGGGTGTAGGCCATGATGAGGCAGTCTGAGCCGACGGTGGTGAGGCCGCCGCCGGCGGCCGTGCCGCGGGAGATGGTGACGAACTCGCGGACCGTGTTGTTGTCGCCGAGGGTCAGGCGGGTTGGTTCGCCGTTGTATTTGAGGTCTTGGGGGGCGATGCCGAGGCAGGCGAAGGAGAAGATTTTGTTCTGGTTCCCGAGGGTGGTGTGTCCGTCGAGGACCACGTGGGAGACCAGATCGCAGCCTTCGCCGAGATTGACGTTGGGGCCGATGGTGCAGAAGGGGCCGATGGTGCAGGTGGCGGGGATGTGGGCGGGGGGGGCGATGATCGCGGTGGGGTGGATGGGCATCGGCGGCTAGTCGACGATGGGTGGGGTGGATGGGGGTGCGCTGCCGGGGCGGGGGACGAGCTGGCAGGTGATGGTGGCTTCGGAGGCGAGCTTGCCGTCGACGGTGACCGAGCCCTGCATGCGGACGGCTCGGGAGCGCCAGTTGAGGACGGTGACCTCGATGCGGAGCTGGTCGCCGGGGACGACGGGGCGGCGGAATTTGGCGTTATCGATGCCGGTGAAGACCATGAGTTTCTGCTCGCGGTCGGGGATCTCGGTGAGGAGGAGGGCGCCTCCGGCCTGGGCCATGGCTTCGATGATGAGGACGCCGGGCATGATGGGGTAGTCGGGGAAGTGGCCTTGGAAGTGGGGCTCGTTGGCGGTCACATTTTTGAGGGCGACGACGCGCTCCCGGGGGTGGATTTCGAGGATGCGGTCGATGAGGAGGAGGGGGTAGCGGTGAGGGAGGATGCTCATGATCTCGACGATGTCGAGGGTTTGTTTTGCTGGGGTGGGTTGGGGTGCGAGCTCGGTTGGGGTGGTGGCCATGGCAGGTGTTGAGTATAAGGGATGGGGCGTGGGGCTGTGACTGGGTGGTGATTGGGGAGGTGGATGTGGACCCTCCCCCACCTCCCATCTGTTTTGGTGCAAGATATTCAAAACAGGCGGCTTAGGTCTGGATCTCGGTATGCTTGGAGATCTGAAAAGATCAGATCTCGGCGACCTCCTTCGGGAATGACAACCAAGAGAGCAGATGGCCGAAAGCGTACCTCAGCGGCTAAAGCCGCGTTCTATGGATTGCGGTTAAGGGCACGGCTGAAGCCGTGCCCTTAACAAGGCGGGACTTGTGCTTAGCGCTTTGTACAGGCTTCCCAGGTGATTTCCGCCGAGTTTGCGATCTCCTTCATGCCGCGAGCGCGGGCGATGTCTCCCAGCGCTGCGGACAACAAAGCTGCATTGTTGGCTTCGAGAATGTCGGTCAGGTAGGCAGCGATGGCGGTCTCGCTTCGAGGTAGCGGGCAGCGTCGAACTCGGGTAGATCGGCCACCTTGATGCGTTTGCTCATGATGCTCCTCCGCTCAATCGAGCAAAGCGGCCCGTGCACCTTGCTCATGGAAGGCCAGCTAGGTACACCCGAGGCGGACTGTCTCTGATGCTCTAGGCAGTATCCACATATACACTTTGCTGCGGTATATAGTCTTTGCTGCCGCGC
>CAXTYQ010000046.1:20322-26521 GCA_964248505.1 uncultured Acidobacteriaceae bacterium | reverse complement strand
GCCAGCGCGGTGACGGCATTCGGGTCGTTTGGATCACGCGGGGCGGCTTGCCCGGCAGCGGGCCCTTGCCGCGTTCCCGGCCTCTGCGTCGTCAGCAGACTCGGGTCCGTGCCCGGCGTCGGGCTCGGAGCGGGTTGCTGCTGCCGTGGCGCCGGTGCCGACGGCGTCTGCGCCTCAGCAAAATCTGGAGGGAGGAGAAACAGGACAGGCAGCCCCAGAAGAGCAGACCCAAGCCCCACCCAACGCTGAAACCATGAACTCCCCCAACCCGAATTGGCGGCCCTTCCCATCAATTCTCAAACTCCAGTTCCGCCGCCGGAAGGATGTCCGACGGTCGAGCGACCCACACATACAGCGTCGGGAGAAGGAAGACGTTGATGGCCAGAGCGCCGATCAGCCCGCCCACGATGACGATCGCGAACGGTCGCTGCGAGTCCGAGCCGATGCCGTGCGAGGTGGCCGCCGGAAGCAGACCAAGCGTCGCCACCAGCATCGTCATCATGATCGGTCGGAGCCGGAGCACCGCACCCTCCACCGCCGCTCGCTCATAATCAAAGCCGTGCACCCGCAGCTGGTTGATGTACTCAAGCATGATCACGCCGGTCTGGACCGAGACGCCGAACAGAGCGAGAAAACCAACACCCGACGAGACGGAAAAGTGCGTGTGCGTAAACAGCATCGCCAGGAGGCCCCCAATCGGAGCCATCGCCACGTTCACCAGGATCAGCAACGCCCATTTCCCCGAGCGAAACATGGTGTACAGAATCACAAAAATGATCAGGATCGTGATCGGAAGCACGATCAGCAAGCGGCGCTGCGAGCGCTGCTGACTCGCATACTCGCCGGCCCAGTCGAGGTGGTAGCCGGGCGGAAGCTTCACCTGCTGGTCGACCTTCGTGATGGCCTCTCGGACCGTCGATCCCAGGTCGCGGCCGCGCACGGAATACTTGATAGCGACATATCGCTGGCCCGCCTCGCGGTAGATCTCCGCGGCCCCGTCCTCGGTCCGAGCCGTCGTCAGCTGGTCGAGCGAGACGCGTTCTCCAGAAGGCGCGACAAGCCGAACATTCTTGATGGCCTCGGTCGTGTTGCGGTACGGCGCCTGGTACCGCGCGGTCAGATCGTAGCGAGCTTCGCCCTGCAGCACCTGCGAGACGGCGCTTCCGCCCACCGCGGTCTGGATCGCATCCTGAATGTCGGAGACGTTGATGCCGAAGCGCGCAGCCGCCTCCCGATTCACCGTGAAGTTCAGGTTGGGCTGGCCGATCACGCGAAACAGCCCGAGATCCTGCACGCCCTTCACCGTTCCCATGATGCCGACAACCTGGTTGCCCAGCGTCTCAAGTGTCTTCAGGTCGTCCCCGTAAATCTTGACCGCAAGCTCGCCCTTAACGCCCGAAACGGCTTCTTCCACGTTGTCCGAGATCGGCTGCGAAAAATTCCAGATCACGCCGGGCATCTTGCTCAGCTCGCGGTTGATCGCCGCCGTCAGCTCGTCCTTGTCCTGATGAAAGACCGGGCGCCACTCTTTCTTCGGCTTCAGATCCACAAAGTATTCCGTGTTGAAGAACCCCGTCGTGTCCGTGCCGTCGTCCGGCCGGCCCACCTGCGAAGCAACCTGCGTAACCTCAGGGAACGAAGCCAGGACGACCCGCGCGTGGTTCATCACGGCCACCCCGTTCGTCGGGCCTTCCGAAGGCGCCAGCGTTCCACGCACCCAGATGGCCCCCTCGTCCAGGTGCGGCAGGAACTCCGACCCAAGCACGCCTGAGAAGAGCAGAAACGCGGACATCGCCAGCACCAGACCGGCCCCTGAAAAGGTCACAATGCGGTGCTCGATCGCCCACGTGGCCGCAACCCGGTACCGCGCCGTCAGCCACACCAGAAGCGGATTGTGCCACTCCTTCGCGCCCTTCGTGAACAAAAACGACGAGAGCACCGGCGCCAGCACCATCGAAAACAGGAGCGCCCCCAGGAGAGCGAACGCCACCGTCCAGGCCATCGGCTTGAACAGCCGCCCCTCGACCGCCTGCAGCGTAAAAATCGGCAGGTACGCCGAAATAATAATGCCGATCGCAAAAAATACCGGCCGCTGCACCTCGTGCGTGGCCTCGCGGATCCTCTCGATCGAGGACCGCCCGCGCGGATTCGGCTGGTTCAAGTGCCGAACGATGTTCTCCACAATCACCACCGCGCCGTCGACGACCATGCCGAAATCCAGCGCGCCCAGCGACAGCAGATTGGCCGGAATGTGGCGCAGGTCAAGACAGATCGAGGCAAACAGCAGCGCAAAGGGAATCGTGAGCGAAACAATGATCGCCCCGCGCACGTTGCCGAGAAACAAAAACAGAATAATGACGACAAGCGTGATGCCTTCGGTCAGATTATGCAGAACCGTGTGGGTCGTGTAGTGGACCAGATCCGACCGGTCGAGGTACGGAACAACCTTGACGCCCTTCGGCAACACGTGCTCGTTCAGGTCCTTGATCTTCTCGTGTATGGCATCCAGCGTGGGGTCCTCGTCGGCGCCCTTCTGCAGCAGAACAATGCCGTTGACGGTGTCCGGATCATCGACGATCTTGCCATCGTCCCGTCGCCGCGCGTAGCCCATCTGCCCCAGCCGGACCCGGTTGCCTTCGACCACCGTCGCGATGTCGCCGATGCGGATCGGCGTTCCGTTCTGCGAGCGGATCACGATCTGCGAAATGTCAGGCAGATCCTTCACCAGGCCGACCTCGCGGACGTTAATCTGCTGCTGTCCTTCCTCGATAAATCCGCCGCCGGCGTTGATATTGTTGTTGGCCAGCGCCTGCTCCACCTGCCCGATCGTGATGCCGTAGGAGATCAGCTTTTCAGGGTCGATGTTCACCTGGTAGTTGCGCGTCTTGCCGCCAAACGACGACACATCCACCACGCCCGGAACCGACTTGAACTGCTTCTCCAGCACCCAGTCTTCAAGCGACTTCAGCTCGGTATTTCCATACTGCGGGTTCGTCGAGACGAGCCGGTAAAACATAATCTGCCCGACCGGCGAAAAGTCGGAGCCGATCTGCGGCTGCAGACCGCTCGGAAGCGTGACCTGCGACAGCCGCTCCAGGACCTTCTCCCGGTTCCAGTCGTCCGAGCTCTCGTCGTCAAAGATCAGGTTCACAGCGGAAAGTCCCGCCAGGGTGGTCGAACGCAGGTGCGCAAGGTGCGGTATGCCCGCCATCGAGATCTCGATCGGCACCGTGACCTGCTGCTCCACCTCCTCGGCCGCGCGCCCAGGCCACTGCGTAATCACCTGGACGTAGTTGTTGGCCACGTCCGGGTAAGCCTCCACCGGAAGGTTGTGAAACGAAAGCACACCCCAGCCGAACAGCAACACGGCAAAACCGAGGACCAGCCATCGGTTGTTCAGCGCAAAATTGACGAGACCTGTAATCATCCGTGTCTTAAATCGCCCGATCTATTGACTGACCGCGTTCTGCAAAGCAAGCGCCTGCACAACCACGGGCTGCCCGGCCTGAAGCCCGGAGAGGATCTCCTGCTGAGTCCCCATAATCGGCCCGGCGCCGACAGGAATTCTTCGAAAGTGACCGCCGCCCGAAGGAACGAACACCCAGTCACGATCCTGCAGGTGCAGCACCGCCGTCGCCGGAACAAAGGTGTGAACGACCCCTTGCGATCCATTCAGGGTTGCCGTCGCAAACATGCCGACGCGCATCAGCAGGTTCGGATTCGGCACCTGGATCCGTACCTTGGCCGTCCGTATCGTCGGGTCCAGCACAGCGCCGATGTCGGAGACGGTGCCCGTGATCGGAGGCTGGTTCGGGTAGGCGTTCAGCCGAATGTCGGCAGTCTCTCCAACACGAACGCTGCCCAGGTCGTTTTCGTACACGTCGCAGATCACCCAAACGTGTGAAAGATCGGCGATGGTAAAGGCGGTCGAAGATCCGGAGAGACCGACGCCCGCGGCCGCCGCCATGGTCACGTTCTGCGCAATAATCACACCCGTGGCCGGTGCATACACCTTTACCGTCGCGCCGGGATTATTCTTGTCAACGCCCAGCACACGGAGTTGCTGCTCCGCCGCCCGAAGATCCGTCCGGGCATCCAGCTCACCGTTTTCGGCGATGTCCAGCAACGACTTCGGTGTCGCGCCCTTCGCATACAAAATCTTCGAGCGCTCAAACTGCCCGCTGGCCAGCCGCTCGTCATTCACCGCCCGGATGTACTGCGCAACCGCGCCCGAAACGTCCGTGCTCTGCACCTCAAATAGCAACTGCCCCTTGTGCACAAAGTCGCCCAGCCGCGCGTGCACATCGACAACCCGACCATTGGCAAGCGAAATCACCGGGATCGTCCGCGAAATATCGGCCGACACCTGCCCCGTGACGTTCAGGGTCGACTTCGTGGACCGCGCCTGGACCGGCGTCGTAGCGTACTCGTCCGGATGATCGACAGAGATCTGCCCATCCTCGCCGGCCGCCACAACCACCGCTTGCGGCGGCGCTTCCGCCCCCGGATTCGACTTCGGTTTGCTGCACCCGGACCCAATCCCCAAGCCCAGTAAGCCCAGAAAGACCAGAGCAGCCGCCCCGAGGGTCGCCCATCGGGCGAGACTCCACTTCATCAGACCAAACCCGTTCCAGCATCTCAAAGTAGCCATTGAGAGCCGGACCTTCCCACTAGAGAGTAGCAAGTAGGACGTTTGGAAGTTGTAAAAGGACCGAAACCCAAAGAGACATAACCCAAATCGCGCCAGTCGCCGCCCTCACCCAGGCAGAGAGACGCGAAACGCCGTTCCGCTCCGTTCCGCCCGCACTGTGCTCCGGTGCCGGATCCGGCCGCCATGCTTCTCCAGCATCGCCTTGCAGGCCCACAACTTCGGCCCCGCCCGCTTGCCCGCCTCGGGCGGATGCGCAAACGGATCGAACAGCAGATGCTCCCGCGCAGGATCGATCCCCGCTCCATTATCGGCAATCAAGATGTGCTGATGCCCCTTGGAGTGCTTGGTGCGAATATGGAGCACACCCCGCTCCGGCAAACTCTCGATCGAGCAGATCATCAGCGTCGAAAGCACATGAAGCAGATCGGTCTCCGAGCCCTGCACCGCGGGCATCGACGGCAGATCCAGACGAAGCTCAATCCTCTTTTCGCGAATCTCGCGATGCAAAAGCCGCAGGGCCGCCTCAATCAAATGAAACAGGTAAATATCCTGGCCCGGCTTTTCCGGCTGATGCAGCGGCATCACCCGGCTGGCAATCTCGGAGATGCGGGCCAGCTGACCTTCCGCAATCTCCAAATACCGGCGCACCGCCCCCACGTCTTCTGCGTCCTGAACCGCGAGATACACGAGGTTTCCCAACGCCTCCAGAGGTCCGGCCACTTCGGCCGCCACCGAAAGTGCAAACCGCCCCGCGATCGCCTTCTGTTCGCTCCGGAGCAGGGCCTGCTCCGCTCGCCGAAGACGCTCTTCTAACTCTTCGCAGTCAGCTGTTTTCATACCCTCACACGCAATCTCGCAGTACAATCGCTGAGAACGTCACCCGGATTGGCTCGTAAGTGAGATGCACGCCAGGTCGCATAGGTGAGTACGGCCTGTTTGTCACAAAGGGTCTCAACAACAAAAAAGTTCGCACTAGCGGGTAAGCAAACCGCGATGGCTCCCACATGAAGGACCTGTTGCACGACGAAAAACCGGCTTCCCGGGCGCTTCTGGTCGGCACCGAAGCAGTCCTCCTTGAGTCGCGGGAGGCGCTCCTGGCGCGCGAACAGATCTGCGCCTCGTGCGCGCATCCGGCCGACGTCCCAGACGCTCTCAGACAACACCACTTCGATCTTGTGATCGCCTGCCACACACTCTCTCAGGACCAGGCCGCCGCCGTCGTCGACGCCATCAAAACCTCCGGCTCCCAGGCACGCGCCATCACCTTCAGCAAAGTGGGATCGCAACCGACCCCAGGCTATCAGGCCACCGTCTGGTCGCTCGGCGGTCCACCCGCGTTCCTGTCCACCGTGCGCCAGGTCCTGGCCGGACAGACACCCAAACCGTCCGTCGACAACGCAGTGGCTTCCGCCTAAAGCAGCTCTTTGCCTTTCTGGTTGTCATTCCCAGAGGGAATCTGCTGTAGCGTTTGCCTTTCTGGTTGTCATTCCCAGAGGGAATCTGCTGTTGCGTTTGCCTTTCTGGTTGTCATTCCCAGAGGGAATCTGC
>CAXTYQ010000046.1:10832-20222 GCA_964248505.1 uncultured Acidobacteriaceae bacterium | reverse complement strand
AGGGAATCTGCTGTTGCGTTTGCCTTTCTGGTTGTCATTCCCAGAGGGAATCTGCTGTTCGTTCCGGACGGCAAACGCCTTGTATGCCTCAAGGGCCCGGCCCCATCTACCAGGACCGCGAAATCTCTTCAGCAATCAAGGCCAGACCCTCAAGATCCCGCAAGTCAATCACCTCTCCCGGCGAGTGCGAGTAACGCAGCGGCCAACCCAGGGCGACGTCGGTCGCGCCATACCGGACAAACGTCGCTCCATCGTTGCCGCCGCCCGTCACCCCAAACTGGAAAGGAATGCCGCTCTTCGTCGCCATCTGCTCAAGCCGGCGCACGTCCTCCCACGGAGCGATGTTCGAGTTGTCGACCGCCCGAATCACAAATCCCTTTCCCAGCTCCGCGTCGGCAAACCGGGAGCTCTCGATCGGCGAGTCCGACGAGACAAACGTGTCGATCGCAAAGACGGTCCGCGGCGTCTGCCCCGCTTTTGCCGCCGCCACGGCGAACTCGCCCGCCCCCAGCAGACCCAGCTCTTCCCGCGTCGACCACACAAACGTCACATCGCGATGGAACTCGGGGCCCAACGCCCAAACCGCCCGCACCATGGCCGCGCATCCAACGCGATCGTCAAGCGAACGTGCCGACACACGCCGGTTCAGCAAAGCTCGGTAATCCTTCGGGATCGTCACCGGATCACCCACCCGGATACCCAGCGCCCCGACCTCGGCCGGCGTGCGCGCACCCACAAAAAGCGTGGCCGCGACCCGAAAGTCGGCAGGGAAGTGAAAGCCCGCCGTGTTGTAGTTGTCAGGCAGCTCCATCACGGCTTCGCGATCCCCCGCGGCCGTGTGGACAAGTGCCGGATGCCCCCAGAAGAACGCCGGCGATCCCCCGCCCTTGTTGGCCAAGGCAACGCTGCCGTCCGAGTTGATCGCCTCGACGCGGAACCCAAGTTCATCCGTGTGAGCCACAACGACAATGCCGTGCGGCGCAGCGCTCGCCGCTGCACTCCCGAAGGGAAGAATGAGGTTGCCGCCGGCGTCCGTGGAGGTGTGCGCCCACGCTGGCAGCAGCCGCTCCACCGCCTCCCGCGTCAGCGTCTCGCGCTCGCTCACGCCATAGGTCAAAATCAAGTCTCGAAGCACGCCGTCCAGAGCCGGCATCGCAGGGGGCCGGGCCGGCAGAGGCCGCGATGGTCGCACCGCGCGTGCCGCCATCGGACGAGACGGCAACAGAGGCTCGCCCGTCACATACGCCCGCAGCAGCCGGGTGAGTTGATCGAGATCCCTCCCATCCATCGTCTCGGCGGCCGTCAGCGGCCATCGCAAAGGAATCGCCAAGTGCGCCGTTCTGCCGGGCAGATCAACCGCCGGCCCGTATCCCGGCGGCAGAAACGCGGCGGCGTCCCCCGTCCCGAGCGTCGGCAAAATCTGCTCGAGAGATCCACCCATCCACGTCGGCCGCAGCCCGTCCGGCGAGCTCCCGGCGAGGCACACGCCGCTGCCCAGAGCGGCGGTGGCGCATGTCTTCGCTGCTCCAGCGGTATCGGTCGTCTCGACCGCCCGTACGACCCCCTGCGCCGGTGCGAGCGCTCGGCCAACGTACACCAACTCGTCCGGGTGCTCGGCCACCAGAACGCGCGAAAGCCCCCGACCCCCAGACCACTGCTCCGTGACAAACGCAAATGTAGTCGTGCCGCGAAGCTTCCCAGCCCCAACATCTCGGAGCACGCGGAGCAAAGCCACCGCCCCGAAACGATCCCCCACCGCCGTCGAGCTCCAGTCACTCTGTCCCACACTCAAGAGGTGGCGCTCCGCCGCGATCGGGCTCAGGTTCTCAACCCCGGCCGCCTGGATCTCCGCCGCACTCGACGCCCCCAGATCCAGGTAAAAGTTGTCAAGGTCGTCAGGATCCGGCACGCTCCTGCGCTCCGGTTCCAGATGGATCGACAGGCCCGCCGCAATCGCCGGCAGCAGCTTGCCCGCGCTCGTCTCCACCAGCATCGGCTGCGCATTGTTCAGTTCGTTGTAGTGCGGCGGCAAGCCGTACGTACCTCCTCCCTGAGGCAGCCGCTGCACCCGCAGGTACCCCTCCGGCGTCACCCGGCTCACAACGTACCCCGGCTCGTCGATCGGCGTCGCGATCAAACGGTGCGGAGCTCCACTGCCCAAAGTGACCGTCAAATTGCCCATCGCGTCGCGCCTGGGATGCCACGCCGCCAACTCTCGCTCGAGCAGATCCACCAGGCACCGCTCGTATCCGGTCACGGCAATCGTCTCCGTCAACGCGGCCAGATCCGCGCCCGTCGCCGACCCCCGATCCACACCGACTTGCGCGCATGCTCGATCCACCGGCAACAAGCCACACACAACAACTCCGGCCCACAGAACAGACCGGCGCCACGGCAATCGAACAGCGAGGTTGGAGCTCAAGGGAATTGACATGAATTTCCCTGAATATTAGCGTAGATCTCACACCGACA
The DNA here is from genome assembly GCA_964248505.1 of uncultured Acidobacteriaceae bacterium. Classification (GTDB taxonomy): domain Bacteria; phylum Acidobacteriota; class Terriglobia; order Terriglobales; family Acidobacteriaceae; genus Edaphobacter. The sequence goes on along the minus strand of CAXTYQ010000046.1, from coordinate 17,750 downwards.
CATTTTCGCGGTCCAAACGTCGCCGCTCGCCCGGGCGAGGACCCCGCAGCCACTCCAGTCCCACCCACCGGAGTTCCCAGCTCACACGAGGCCCCATGCGACCCTGCGCCGTCCCTTTCCCTCTGCTCACCCGACTCACACTCGCGCTCACCCTGCTCGGCACCACCTCCGTTCTTCACCCGCAGTCCACCGCCACCCTCGCCGGCACCGTCACCGACCCCACCGGCGCTGTCGTTCCCGGCGCGGAGGTCACGGCGCACGAAAACTCCACCGGCATCGACCGAACCGCGCCCACCGATGCCGCCGGCATCTACACCTTGCCCTCGCTCGCCCCCGGCGGGTACCGTCTGCAGGTCACCGCTCCAGGGTTCGCGCTCTACACCGTCCAGAGCCTGGCGCTCGACGTCGATCAGCGCACCAACCTCAACGTACAGCTCGGCCTCGCCTCCGCCGGAGAGACGGTCCAGGTAGAATCAAGCGCGCCTCTGATCGACGCCGGCACCATCACAGTCGGCCAGGTCATCGATCAACGCACGGTCCAGCAGATTCCGCTCAACGGACGGCACTTCCTCGACCTCACGCAACTCGTCCCCGGATCGGTCGTGCCTCCAGTCTCGGGCAGCCTCACCGTTGCGAGCCGCGGCCTCGGAGCCAACTCCTTCATCACCGCCGGCCAGCGCGAAGACTCCGCCAACTTCATGATCAACGGCGTCAACCTCAACGATCTCGTCCAGAATCAGATCACCTTCCAGCCGTCCATCAACACAACAGCCGAGTTCAAAATCTCCAACTCAACCCTCAGCGCGGAGTACGGCCGAAGCTCCGGATCGGTCGTCAATGTGCTCACCCGCTCCGGCTCCAATACCCTCCACGGCGAGGCCTTCGAGTACGCTCGCAACAACTACTTCGACGCTCGCAACTTCTTCAATCGCAAGCCGGCCCGGATGAACGCACTCCGGCGACATAACTTCGGCGGCGATCTCGGCGGTCCCGTGTGGAAGGACCGGACATTCCTCTTTCTCAGCTACGAAGGTCTGCGGCAGTCGCAGGACATCCTCCTCCAAAGCACAGTCCTCACCGCCGCGCAGCGATCCACCTTTGCCGCAAACGCAAACAAGGCCTACGCAAATCTGCTCAACTTCATCCCCCTCGCCAACAACGCGAACGGAAGCGTCTTCACCGGATCCTCGCCCGGTCCGGTCAAGACCGACCAGTTCACCGGCGATCTCTCCCACAAAATCTCGGACATCGATAACCTCCACGCCTACTACGCCTACCAGCAGGACGCGCGCACCGAGCCGAACCTCCAGGGCAACACCGTCACCGGCTTCGGCGATCACCGCACCGCGCACCGGCAGATCGGCACCGTCAACGAAGTCCACATCTTCTCCTCCAACGTCGTCAACGAGCTGCGCGTGGGCTTCAATCGAGTCGCCATCGGTTTCGTTCCCAACACCCTCGCCAACCCACAAACCTACGGCATCAACACCGGCGTCACCACCGGCAGCGGCCTTCCGCAGATCAGCGTCCCCTCCATCGGCCTCAACTTCGGCGGTCCCGCGGGATTTCCGCAAGGTCGCTTCGACACCACCGGCATCGTCTCCGATTCCGTAAGCATCACGCGCGGCAAGCACACCATCAAGACAGGCGGCGAGTTCCGGCGTTTCGTCGGTTCCAGCTACAGCCAGGACACCGGCAGCATCAGCTTCTCCAACGTAAATAACTTCATCGCCGGTCTCGCAAACACCTTCGCCGTCACGCCGCAAAACGTCAACAGCCGCGTCTTCATCGGAGCCGCCGCCGGCTTCGCCCAGGACAGCTGGAAGATTGCCCCGCGCCTCACCACCGAACTCGGCTTCCGCTACGAGTGGAACGGCACGCCGGCCGAAGGCGGTCAGCGCTTCGTCAACTTCCTCCAGAGCTCGCACTCCCTCACACACGTGGGCCAACCCTACAACCAGAACAACAACTACGAGCCGCGCGTCGGCTTCTCCTGGGACGCGTACGGCGACAGCAAGACCGTCCTTCGCGGCGGCTACGGCATCCTCGTCGATCAGCCCACCTCCAACGCCGTCACCGGTCTCACCGCCAACCCGCCCTACGCCACGCCCATCAGCGTCTCCTCCACCCCGGGGCTCCCCGTCGGAACTCTGTTCCAGAGCCAGGCCGCCAGCTTCGGACCCTCAGCCATCAATCCAAACTTCAAGAATGCGTACATCGAAAGTTACAATCTCAACCTCCAGCAGGAACTCGGCGCCGGCACGGTAATGCAGATCGGCTACATCGGGTCCGAAGGCAAACACCTCCGTCTGCGGCGCAACCTCAACCAGTACATCTACCCGGCAGGCGTGGCCCTTCGGCCCTACCCGACCAACGCCGTCACCAGCTCCATCGCCCCCGGCGCAAACCTCCAAAACATCAGCTACGTCGATTCAGACTCGTTCTCCAACTACAACGCGCTCTGGTTCACCATGCGCAAAACCCTCTTCTACGGCGTCTCCATCAACTCGTCCTACACCTGGTCGAAGTCCATGGACCTCAACTCGCTCGGCTCCCAGGGCGGCTACGTCCTCCAGGACAACTTCAATCCCCGCGGCAACTACGGCCTCTCCGACTTCGACGCCCGCCAGCACTTCGTCTTCAGCGGAACCTGGGAGCTCCCCTATCACGGCAACCGTCTCAAAGAAGGCTGGCTGATCGCCAACATCACCCAGCTGCAATCCGGCAACCCGCTCAACATCACCACCACCTCGCTCTACAACGGCACCTCCGGCACCATCCGGCCGACGCTCCTCGGCAGCTACTCCACAGGTCGCGGCGCCTACACCAACCTCTCCTACGTCCAGTTTATCCGCGGCCTCGGCTGCACCGGCGCCTCCCCCGCCGCAACCCCCGGCTGCGTCTTCTACGCGCAACCGACCGGCTTCGGAACCCTCCATCGCAACGCCCTCACCGGCCCCGGATTCGCCGACTCCGACCTCTCCCTCCAGAAGTCCACACGCATCTTCGAGCGCGCCGCGTTCGTCCTTCGCCTCGACGCCTTCGACCTCCTCAACCATGCCAACTTCGGCAACCCCAACACCAGCCTCGCCTCTTCAACAGCCACCGGCAACAGCAGCACAGGCACCTTCGGACAGATCAGCACCACACGTACAGCGGTCGGCGATGCCGGATCGTCCCGGCAGCTGCAACTAGCCGCAAAGGTCACCTTCTAAGGCACTTCTTGTCGCCCTTGCCTTTCTGTTGTCATTCCCAAAGGGAATCTGCTTCTCGCCCTTGCTTTTTCTTGTTGTCATTCCCGAAGGGAATTGCTTCTCGCCCTTGCTTTTCTTGTTGTCATTCCCGAAGGGAATCTGCTTCTCGCCCTTGCCTTTCTTGGTTGTCATTCCCGAAGGGAATCTGCTTCTCGCCCTTGCTTTTCTTGTTGTCATTCCCGAAGGGAATCTGCTTCTGCTGTTGCTTTTCTTTTTGTCATTCCCGAAGGGAATCTGCAGTTGCCGTTGCTTTCGCAGTCATTCCCAGACGAAATCTGCAGTTCTCTTCGGGCGGCAAACGCTCGCAACCACTTAATCAAACCTTCCCCTAAGGCCTACAACAACAAACGAGCCCGGAACAAAACTTCTCCCAGCCTCTGCTATGGTTGTGGACTCGCGCGAGGTGTCAACCGTAATGGCTCAAAATCTGTCCCGCATCGCTCTCTCAACGTCTGCTCTTCTCCTCCTGATCCCGTGTGCCCCGCACCTTCCGGCGCAAGTCTCCCCTCCGGACTTCCAAGCCACCGGAGCTCCAATCGCCCCGGAGCCGGTCGACCCGCGCATCGCCGGTGCCCTGGCTCAGATGTCGCCTGAGAGCGTCCGCCGGACCGACGAAAAACTGGTCAGCTTCCGCAGCCGAAGCACGCTCGCGAGCATGGAAAAAAATCTGCCGCCAGGCGAAGGCATCCTCGCCGCCGCCGACTGGATCCACGCGCAGTTCGAGGAAATCTCGGCCGGATGCGGGCACTGCCTCACCGTCCGTGAAGACCAGTTCACCCAGCAGCCGACAGAGCCGGGCTTCAGCGGCGGCAAATCGCGCTTCGCCCAGCCCACGCTCCTGCGCAACATCTACGCCGTCCTGCGCGGAACCGACCCCGCACAAGCCAAGCGCCTCTACCTCGTCACCGGCCACTACGACACCCGCGTCACCGACGTCATGAACGCGCGCGCATTTGCGCCCGGCGCCAACGACGACACCAGCGGCACCGCCGTCAGCCTCGAGTGCGCCCGTGTCCTCTCCAAACTCCACCTCCCCGCGACCATCGTCTTCGTGGCCGTCGCCGGCGAAGAGCAGGGTCTCAACGGCAGCCATCACATGGCCGATCTGATGAGGGAAATGGCCAAGTCCGAAGGTTGGCTCCTCCAGGGCGTCCTCAACAACGACATCGTCGGCGGCGACACCACCCCCGGCGACACCCTGCAACAGAAGTCGCTCGTGCGCGTCTTCTCGCAGGGCGTAAACCCCAACGCGCCTCTGGCCGAGATCAAGGCCGCCCTGGCTCTCGGCGCCGAGAACGACACCTCCTCCCGAGAACTTGCGCGCGCCGTGCTCGATGTCGCGCGGACGTACACCGAAGGGCAGGGAACTGCCGGCGCCCCGGCCCTCAAGCCCGTAATGGAGCTGCGACTCGACCGATACCTCCGCGGCGGCGACCACAGCTCCTTCAGCGCCGCCGGCTTCCCCGCCGTGCGCTTCACCGAGTGGCGCGAAAACTACAACCACCAGCATCAGGACGTCCGCACCGAGGCCGGCGTCGAGTACGGCGATCTCCTGAAGTTCGTCGACTTCGGCTACGTCGCCCGCGTCGCCCGCCTCAACGCCGCGACCCTCGCAACCCTCGCCGCCTCCCCCGGAACTCCCGAAAACGTCCGCGTCGTCACCCGCGAGTTGGGCAACAACTCAACCCTGCGCTGGGACCCACCCGCAGCCGCCGGCCCCGATGTGCACTACCAAATCCTGTGGCGCGAAACCTCCGCCACCGACTGGCAGTTCGCCGCCGAAGCATCTCGCTTCAGCAACGCGGCGACTCGCGCAGGCGACACCAGCGCTACCCATACCGCCACCCTGCCAATCTCCAAAGACAACGTCTTCTTCGGCGTGCGCGCCTGCGACAACGCAGGCCACTGCTCCCAGGCAGTACCCCCAGTCCCAGACCGCTAAGCTGTTCTCGTCTAGTTACAGCTGTGTCATCTCGACCGGAGCAGACAGTCCCATCGTCTGCGCAGTGGAGAGACCCGCAGTTTTGCAACCGCCGAACTATACCTGTGTGAAAACCGCCGATAAGCGACCCAATCCGAAGCCATCTCAGCCCCAACCCCGCCCCCCAAAAGCAAATCTAAAGCAAACTCCGCCCCGTCCGGGTATAACTATGGGGTCGCCCAAAGCTCTGCTGCCTCTGCGCCGAAACCCATCTGACTTCTTTGCCACACAAGAAGAGGAGTGACCCATGATCACAACCGCTGTCCAGAGCAACACCTCCACCCGCGATCCAGGCTCGACCGACGTCCGCGCCATGTCGATCGCCACCATGCTCTTCTTTATGTGGGGATTCCTCACCTGCCTCAACGACATCCTCATCCCGCACCTCAAGGGCATCTTCGAGCTCAGCTACGGAAAAGCGCTTCTGGTCCAGTTCGCGTTCTTCACGTCCTACTTCGTCTTCGCTCTGCCCGCCGGCAAGGTCGTCGAATGGCGCGGATACAAACAGACCATGGTCATCGGCCTCCTCATCATGGCCGTCGGCGCTCTCCTGTTCCTCCCCGCCTCGGCCATGGCCTCGTTCGCCATGTTCCTCACCGCCCTCGTCGTCCTCGCCGCCGGCATCACCTGCCTCCAGGTCGCCGCCAACCCCTACGTCACCAACCTCGGTCCGCAGCGCACCGCGGCCAGCCGCCTCAACCTCTCCCAGGCCTTCAACTCCCTCGGAACCACCATCGCCCCCATCTTCGGCGGCTGGCTCATCCTCAGCGGATCCACCATCACGCCCGAAAAAATGCACTCCCTCTCCGCGGCCCTCCTCCAAACCTACCGCCAGGAGCAGGCATCCTCCGTCCGCCTCCCGTACTTCGGCATCGCCATGGCCCTCATCCTCCTCGCCGTCGCCATCGCCCTCGTCAAGCTCCCCACCACCGACTTCACCCGCGACTTCCGCCCCGGCGAACTCCACACCGGACCCGGCACCGGAAGCATCTGGAACGAGCCCTACCTCCTCATGGGAGCCCTCGGCATCTTCGTCTACGTCGGCGCCGAGGTCTCGATCGGCAGCTTCCTCGTCAACTACTTCGGCCTCCCCGGAGTCGGCGCGCTCAGCGAAAAATCCGCCGCCCACTACGTCGCCTTCTACTGGGGCGGAGCCATGATCGGACGCTTCATCGGATCCGCCATCCTCCAGCGCGTCCGTGCCGGCATCCTCCTCGGCATCGCCGCCATCGTCGCCTGCCTCCTCGTCGTCACCTCCATCCTCACCCACGGCAACGTCGCCATGTGGAGCATCATCGCCGTCGGCCTCTTCAACTCCGTCATGTTCCCCAGCATCTTCACCCTCGGCCTCGCAGGTCTCGGTCCGCTCACCAGCAAAGGCTCCAGCCTCATGGTCGCCGCCATCGTCGGAGGCGCCATCCTCCCCCTCGCCGAAGGCGTCCTCGCCGACCACATCGGCGTCCAGCACGCATTCACCCTGCCCGCCCTCTGTTACATCTACATCGCCCTGTTCGGCTTCATCGCCGCCCGCCGAGGATCTCTAGTCCCAGACGAGGAGCCAGTAATGGAGGTCTAATCAACTCCAGACTAATCAGATCCACGAAGCCTCTGATTAGGTCCGCTCCGTTATAGTTTTTGCTTTTCTTGTTGTCATTCCCGCAGGGAATCTGCTTCTGCCGTTGC
>CAXTYQ010000046.1:0-10732 GCA_964248505.1 uncultured Acidobacteriaceae bacterium | reverse complement strand
CGTTGCCTGTTTCACCGTCGTCATCCTGAGCAAAGCGAAGGACCCCTGTAGTTGCTTTTGCCTTTGCCCTTGCTTTTGCCGTTGCTTTCGCCCTTCTGGTTGTCATTCCCGCAGGGAATCTGCTTCTGCCCTTGCCGTTGCCTGTTTCACCGTCGTCATCCTGAGCAAAGCGAAGGACCCCTGTAGTTGCCGTTGCTTTTGCCGTTGTCCTTGCCCTTCTAGTTGTCACTCCCGAAGGGAATCCGCTTATACCCCCGCCGTCCTACTTAGCCGCGCCCTCAAGGATCCCCGCCGACCTCTGCAAAGCCTCCGTCAGCACAGCCATCTGCGTCTGCGCACGCGGCCCGTCCGGGACGCTAATCCCCTCGTTCACCCCCGGAATCACCACCGCCGCATATCCCGTAAACTCGCCCGGAGCGTAGATCGTGTGCTTGAACCACGATCGCCGCGGCAGACCCTCGGGAGCCAGCAAAGCACCCTCCGCCGCCCGCAGCGAAGCATTCAGGCGCGCCGCATCCGCCGGAGGATTCATCTGCCGCGCGCGCACCGCCTGCCCCGCCGCCTGAAACCGCCGAGCCGCCGCATTCGCCGCCGCAAAATCGAGCTTCAAATTCGCGCTGGCAGCGTCCTTCTGCGCCTGCTCCAGATACCGCACAATCTCGCGACCATACGCCTCATAGTCGTACGGCAACACGTCCGCGTCCGCCATGTGAAGAATCTCAAGCCCAAAGATGCGCGCCTGCTGCTGCTCCAGCACAAACGTCGGATCGGCGTTCTTGATAAACCAGTTGTAATTGTCGAACACCGAGTGATACACGCCGTACGGTCCCTCCGATCCGATGTCGGTCGAAGGTACGCCGAGGTGCTGAATAAACGGCGTATAGTCCGACCCCGACCCCAGATCGCCCACATGCACCGCATCCTCGGACCCGCGCGTCGCTCCCACACGGTCCGCCGTAAACGGTGTCGCGTTCCGCCGCCCCTTGCCCTCCGCCTGATCCTTCTTCCACTGGTCGTACACCGTCCCGCCCTTGGGGCTCGGGACCTCGCGGCTCACCTCCCGCACAAACTCCTTCAGCGACGGAACCGCGGCCGCATTGAAGTTCGGCCCCGACACACCGACATCCGTATTGAAGTAAGCCACCGCATGCGCGAGACGATCGGCGTTCTGCTCCGCCCACTCCGTCGATCCGATCAGGCCCTCCTCCTCGGCGTCCCACGAACACACCACGACCCGCCGCTTCGGCTTCCATCCCTGCTTCAAAAGCGCGCCCAAACCATGCACCGACTCAAGCATCGCGGCCGTTCCCGAGTTCGGATCGACCGCGCCATACACCCACGCGTCGCGATGATTGCCGGCCACCACCCAGTTGTCCCTCTGCACAGGGTCGGTGCCCGCGATCGTTCCAACCACGTCCCAGATCGTCCGCAGCGCCGTGTCCTGCACCAGCTTCATGTGCACCGAGACCGCGCCCGTGCCGCCCATGTGATACGTAAACGGCAAGCCACCCTGCCAGTCGTGCGGCGTAGCCGGTCCGCCCAACGCACGCAAGATCGGCGCTGCGTCCTTGTACGAGAGCGGATTCGACGGAATCGACGGCTGGTTATTCTGCAGCTTGTCCAGCGGAATGCGCTTCGAATCCGGCAGGTCCGGCGTGGACGCGATCCCAGGCGTCGTCGCGTCTCCAGGATAGATCGGCATAAACTGCACCGATCCACGCTGCACCGCGCTCTCCGGCCGCATCGCCCCCGCCGGGTACATGTCCCCCTTCGCGTATCCGTCATCCGCCGGGTCGGAGTAGATCAAGACCCCGGCCGCACCGTACTTCTGCGCGATGTACACCTTTACGCCGCGAAAATTCGACCCGTACCGCACCAGCACAATCTTTCCCTTCACCGAGATGTTGTGCGCGGCCAGATACTTGAAGTCGTCCAGCGTCCCATAGTTCGCATACACCACATCCCCCGTCACCTCGCCCGAAGGCGAAGATCCGTTGAACGCCGGTGTAACCCGCGGATCATCCTGAAACGGATCGCCGCCGTGGTCCCGCGCGTCCACATGCTCAGGAGACGGCCCCGACATCAGCTTTCTCCCGGAGCTGTCCGTCGCCTCCACCAAGATGCTCACCGGCTTGTTCAGCAATACCTTGTACGGAACTATGCTCGTCTCAAGCCCGGCCGCCTTGAACTTCTCCGCAACGTAAAGCGCCGTCTTGTAGTCCTCGGGCGAAGACGCCCAGTGCGGCTCCGCTGTAAGCGTCTTCAGGTGCTGACCGGCAAGCGCCGCGTCGGGAACCGCCAGAAAAATCTTGTCCCACCGAGCTTCTTCCGAGAAATTCCGATACCCGAAGACGCTCGTCGGAGAGGTCTGCGCGTAGAGGCCCGAGGAAACAACGATCGCAAACAGAGAAAACGCGGCGCAAACAGAGCAACGAGAAAGGGACAAGTGGACTCCTGTGACAAGGTGGCGGTAAACCCCAGCATATCGGATGTCGACACGATCACCCGCTCAAAACCCTCATTGCTCATTCCTCATAACTCATAACTCATCAACTCACCGGCACAAAACTCCCCCACTCTAAACCGGCTCCGCACAAAACTTGCACCGCGTCGCCTGCAGCGGAATGTCGCCGAAGCACTGCGGGCAAGGCTTTGTGGTCGACGGCGCAGGTCCGCGCAGACGAAGCATCAGGGCGTTCACCGGAGCCACAATAAAGAAGTAAACCACCGACGCAATCAGGGCAAACGAGATCGCCGCATTCAAGAAATTCCCGTACCGGATGATGCCGCCGTGCACCGTCGCCGTCAGCGCGGAAAAGTCCGGCTTCCCAACAATGGCCGCCACCAAGGGATTGATAATGTCCGCCACCAGCGAGTTGACGATCGATGTAAACGCCGCTCCGATGATCACCGCGACCGCGAGATCAATCACATTGCCGCGAAGAATAAAGTCACGAAAGCCTTTGAGCATGGATATACCTGAAAAGTGGATTAGGGAGTCCCGCCGAGTCTACCACCGCTCCGGCTCCATACAGATGGATCAGTGCGTTCCCGAGAGCCACGTCGCATACGGGTACACAAAGAAAAACAAAATCATGCACAAGATCATGAGGTCCATGTAAACGCACAGGAGAACGCCGCCGTGGTACCAGCTCCACTTCGGCCGCATGCACCGCACCGTGTCCACCGTGCCGATCGCCGCCGTCAACAGCACAATGCCCAGAAACGGATTCGCGCGATTCCAGGGGAAGTCGGCAAGCACAAGCGCCAGCACAAACGACAGCACAACCAGGAGATTGCCCCGGAGGAGCGATCGCCGGCGCGGATTGAAGAGGTCCGGGATCACCTGCATCTAGACTTTCACAGCAGAGGTCCAGCGACCGACCGGCGACACTCTATCCGCCCACCGGAGTCAAAGATCCTGCGCTTGGTTTTGTTTCCACCCACAGCCCGACAGCCCGACAGACCAAAATCCGCCGCGCCAAAATCCACCCTGAATCGCCCCGACGACGTCAGGCGAGCGTCAGCTCCTGATCCGTCTCCTGCGCAACCGCGTTCGCGATAGCCTCGCCAAAAGGTGCTCGAAGCACGCCCCGCTCCGTAATAATCGCCGAAATATACTTCGCCGGCGTCACGTCAAACGCAGGGTTCTCGACGCCCACGCCGTCCGGAGTCATCTGCCGGCCATTCAGATGCGTTACCTCCCGCGGATCGCGCTGCTCAATCTCAATCTCCGATCCATGCGCGGTAAAGAGGTCGATCGTCGCCCACGGCGCGGCCACGTAAAACGGTATCCCATGCTCCCGAGCCAGGATCGCCAGGCCGTACGTCCCGATCTTGTTCGCCGTGTCCCCGTTCGCGGCGATCCGGTCCGCCCCGACAATCACCGCCTGAATCCGGCCCTGCTGCATCAGCGAAGCCGACATGTTGTCGCACAGCACCGTCGTCGGAATATTGTCCTTCATCAGCTCCCACGCGGTAAGCCGGGCGCCCTGTAGAAACGGCCGTGTCTCGTCGGCAAATACGTCAATCTCGTGCCCGCGTTCGACCGCCGCACGAATCACGCCCAGAGCGCTCCCATAGCCGCACGTCGCCAGCGCACCCGCGTTGCAGTGCGTCAGCACCGTGCCCTTCTGCGGCAACAGATCCGCACCAAAAGCCCCCATCTGCTTACATGCCGCAATGTCCTCGTCGTACATCTGCCGGGCCAGCGCAACGCTCTGCCGCTTGATCTCGGGAATCGAAACCCCCGCCCCCGCCAGCGTGTTGTAAAGGTCCCGAACTTTGCCGATGCCCCAGAAGAGATTGACAGCCGTCGGCCGCGTGTTCGCCAGGGTCGAACAGATCACTTCCACCTCTGCAGTCAGCGCCGGCAGGCTGGTCGCCGCCGATCTCTGAATTCCCAGCGCCACCCCCATCGCTCCCGTCACCCCCAGCGCCGGAGCTCCACGCACCACCATGTCCCGAATCGCCGCCGCGACCTCGGTGTAGTCCTTCGCAAGAACGTACGTCTCCTCCAGAGGAAGCTTGGTCTGGTCCAGAAAGTTGACGCCGGCAGCGAGCCATTCAAGGGTAGGAATCATGTCCCTCCTAGTCTACTGAAGTCTCTCCGCTCTGCCGCGCACTGTTCGTATCTCGAAGTTCTCCGGCCTCTCCTGGCTGTGAGATCGACGCCGTGAGATCGACGCAGTGAGATCGACGCCCCGCGGCGCGAGGGAGAGCGGCGACCGACCTTAGCCCAAGGTACGGTCGCTCGCTGTAAGAGAGAGAACGACAGAGATCGCTCGCGAGGCTGGCTCGGCGAGCACGGACGTTCAGCAGATCAAGTCCAGCAGTGCTGCAAGGTGTGGCAGAGTTCGTGGTCCGGCCTCTGTATTGCCGGGCCTTGGATCTCACGGTAAGGCCCAGGCCGGCCACCCGGCTATACGCCAAAGGTGGGAGAGTTCTCCCAAGGTCGGGGGAGAGTTCCGCGTCACCCCTCATGCCTCCCGCGCCGGCGTGTGGAGATCCCTGTGGGAGGCTCGGATATCCTCCGCCGTAAACAACGCAACGAACGGCGCACCCCCCGCCGCCGCCTCAATCCGGGCTCGCCCTCCCTGCTCCCGATCCACCAGGCAGAAGACCCCCGCGACGTGCATGCCCGCCTCCCGCGCCGCCTCGATCGCCGTAACCGTGGAGCCGCCCGTCGTACACACATCGTCAACCACCACCACAGAGGCGCCAGCCTCGGAGAAACCCTCAATCCGCCGTCCCGTTCCGTGCGCCTTTTCAGCCTTGCGCACCAAAAACCCATGCAAGATCTGCGGAGCGGCCGGCGCAGGCGCCGCCGATGACAGACCGATCGATGTCTCAAGCTCCGCCTCGCGCGCCGACCACACAGCATGCCACGCGCTCGCCGAAGCGACATTCGAGACCAGAGGATCCGCGCCCATCGTCAGTCCACCCACCGCCACCGCGTCCGGAACCCGCTCGCGAATCAGGTCGTAGAGCACCAGCCCCGAGAGCCGGCCACCCTCCGCATGCAGCGTCGTCACCCGGCAGTCAATGTAATAATCCGACCTCTGCCCCGAGGCAAGCGTAAACTCGCCCAGACGAAACGAGTGGGTCGCCAACAAACGCAGAAGATCCCCACGGTGGTCTGCCGTCCCCACAGACGCAGTGTCGGCAGGCAGATCGGGACCGGCTTCGGGGGGCATCTGTGTCAATTGCCCGGAAGAATCAGCTTCGAGCTCTGTCGCGTGATTGACATCGTGTTTTCAATCACCGCAAGCCGAACATCATGCTGATTCACCGACCGTGAAAGGTCCTTCACCTCTGCGGACAAACGCGTCAGCTCCTCACTCACCAGGAAAATCTTCTTGATGACCGTCAGCAGCTCGCTTCCAATCGTCATGCATGCTGCTCTCTACGCTCGTGGATCTCCGCCAGGTTCTGCTGAACCTCCGCCCGAGCCGATCGAATCGAATCCAGAGCAGCATCAAGAGCCTTGTTCATCTCGGCAAACGCCGCCTTCAACTCCTGCTCTTCATCTGGAGGAACAGACGCCGTCTGGTAAGCTTCGATCGATCGCCGGACAATCTCGCTCGCAGACACCCGCTCCCGCCGCGCCATCTCAAACAAATGCTTCTTCTCGTTGGGACGAAGAAGCACAACCGTGCGGTGAATTGCGTTTGCCTGCCCACCCTGCATCATCATCGCCATACCCACACACTAACACACACACATGCCATGTGCCTACAAAAATCAATGCGGCAAACGGTCCAGGTGACGGTACCCACCCGTCGCCAGAAATGCCGTCAAAAAAATCGCAAAATTGTAGCTCGCGTGCACCACCGTCGAGGCAGCCACCGATCGCAGCCGCACCCGCACATACGTCAGCAAAAGAGACACAAGAAACAGCAAAAACAGTACCGGCCAGGTAAACGCCGTCTGCTTGCCGTGAAGCAGCGCAAACAAAATACTCGAAAACACGGCGGAAAACAGAAGCGCGCCTCCAGTAAGAGCGTTCGACGACCTCCAGCTCTCCCGTGCCGTCTCCGTCCGCGGCAACGACAGCCAGTCGTACGCAATCGCAAACGCAGGAAACAAGAAGCCGCGAAACAAAATCTCCTCAAACGCCGGCGCCGCCAAGGTCCCAAATACCGTAATCAGCCACACGTCCGACTGCGTTCGGAAAAAGTCGTCCATCGGGATCGACTTCGGCGTCGGAAGAAACGCCGAAAGTCCCTGCACAAGAAACGAAACCACCACCCCAAGCGGAATCAGACGATACAGGTTGCGCACGGCAGCCGAGCTATTCCACTCGATCCCCACCCCAAACGGCCGCTTCCAAAGCAACGGAAACAGACCGGCAGCCGCCAGAATCGTACCCAAATAAGTGAACGCCTCGACCCCGATCACCCGCTTCGGCTGCAACACGGCCTCGGTAGTGGTCGCCGCGGCGGCGGCCGCTCCCCGCCCGAGCGCCGGATGCGACATGCCCAGCAGCACCGCCTGCGCCAACAGCAAAAGCAGACCCGTGATCGCCACAAACAGCAACGCGTGCCCCATGTGAGGCACACGCGTCGCCGGATCGGCCTCCGGCGAGTTGGGCGTCTCATCCATCGGCGGGAGCGCGACCGCCTCCCCCGGAGCCAGCACAGGTGCCAGCGGCGGCCCCAGCGGCGGCAAAATCGGGTCATCCTCATCCGCCGCGCGCCAGAAAGGTCGCACCCCCGCTCCCGACGCCCCCCGCAATCCGGCCAGAGCGCCGCTCATCCGTGCCGTCACATCTCCACCGAGGCTCACGAGGCACGCCTCCCTGAAGTCGCCTTGGCGCTCGCTTCCCCAGAGGTCTCCCCCGCCTTCGGCCCAGGCTCTTTCTGCCCAGTCTCTTTCGGCCCAGTCTCTCTCGGCGCGGCACGCTTCCGATCCGCGCCAGACTTCGCCGATCGCGGACGCTCAGCCGGTGGCGTCGCACTCGCCGTCGGCACGCCGGTCTTCTTCTCCGGCGCCAGAAACTTCTTCTCTCCGCGAACCGCATCGGCAGCCGCGGCTATGCTCTCCGGCTGCGCCCCGGCAAACTCCGGACCGAGCTCGATCATCTCGCCGGTGCGCTCGGTGTGTGCGCGCCGCAAAAACGCTCCCGTATGCGATCCCGCAACCGTCGCAACCTCCTCCGGCGTCCCGTGCGCAATAATCCGGCCGCCGCCCTCGCCCCCCTCAGGCCCAAGGTCCAGCAAATAATCGGCGTTTCGGATCACATCCAGATTGTGTTCAATAATCACGACCGTATTCCCCAGATCCGCCAGCCGGTGAAGCACCTCCAGCAGCTTGCGAACATCGTCAAAGTGCAGCCCCGTCGTCGGCTCGTCCAACAGGTAAAGCGTTCGTCCCGTCTGACGCTTTGAAAGCTCACGCGCCAGCTTCATCCGCTGCGCCTCACCGCCCGAAAGCGTCGTCGCCGACTGACCGAGGTGAATATACCCCAAACCCACATCGACCAGCGTCTGCAAACGCACGCGGACGTTGGGAATGTCCTCCAGGATCGGCAAGGCATCCGCGATCGGCAGATCCAGCAGATCCGCGATCGAGTATCCGTTGAACTTCACCGCCAGCGTCTCCTGATTGTAACGCCGGCCGTTACAAACATCGCACAGCACGTAAACGTCCGGCAGGAAATTCATCTCAATCCGCCGCTGCCCCTCGCCCTGGCACGCCTCGCACCGGCCCCCCTGGACATTAAACGAGAAGCGCCCTGGCTTGTAGCCGCGTTCGCGCGACTCCGGAAGCATCGCAAACAAATCCCGCATCGCCGTAAACACGCCCGTGTACGTCGCCGGGTTCGATCGCGGCGTTCGGCCGATCGGCGACTGATCGATCTGCACCACCTTGTCCATCTGGTCGATCCCAACCACACGTCCGTGCTTGCCCGGATCGTCCCGCGAACCGTAAAGCTCCCGGGCCAGAGCCCGATACAAAATATCGTTGACCAGCGTCGATTTTCCCGACCCCGAGACGCCCGTCACCACCGTCATCACCCCCAGCGGAAAATGCGCCGTAACATTCTGGAGATTGTGCGAGTGCGCATCCTCGACCGTGATCCACGCTCCCGTCAACGGTCGCGGTCCGGTCTCCCCCAGGGCGTTCATCGGCCGGCTCAGAGCGTCGAGCTTGCCCGCCAGATACTGCCCCGTCACCGACGCCGGATTCGCCATCACCTCGGCCGGCGTACCTTCCGCCATCACATATCCGCCGTTCTTTCCCGCACCCGGCCCCAGGTCAAGCAGGTAGTCCGCCGACCGCATCGTGTCCTCATCGTGCTCCACCACAAGCACCGTATTGCCCAGGTCGCGCAGACGTTCAAGCGCCGCGATCAGACGCTGATTGTCGCGCTGATGCAGACCGATCGACGGCTCGTCCAGAACATACAAAACGCCGCGCAGACGCGATCCGATCTGCGTCGCCAACCGAATCCGCTGGCCCTCTCCGCCCGAGATCGTCGCCGCCGATCGGTCGAGCGAAAGATAGTTCAGGCCCACCGCGTTCAAGAACTCCAGCCGCTCAATCACCTCGCGCTGCAGCCTGTCCGCAATCAAACGATCACGCCCCGTGAAGTGCATCGACCGCGCCCCCTGGAGCGCCCGATCGAGCGACAGCGCCGTGTAGTCGGCAATCGAAAGATCCCTGCGCGCCCCGTTCTGCTCGCCCCCAGGACCCACCGGAATCGTCACCGCCAAGCTCTCCGGCCGAAGCCGCCGCCCCCGGCACCGCGGGCACGTCGTCGCCGACATAAACTGCATCATGTACTCGCGATACCCCTCCGACCGGCTCTCCTCGAGAGCCGACCGCAAGTACGCAAAAATGCCGTGAAATCCCGTCCGCGACGCATCCGACTTCGGCGGTCCATACAAGAACAAATCCTGCTCCGCCTTCGCGAGATCGGCAAACGGCTGCTTCAGATTGACCTTGTACTTGTCCGCCGCCAACTTGATCAGCCGCAGGAGATACGCCGACGACGACCCCGGTCCCATCGCTCCATCCAGCAGCGGCTTCGACCAGTCGGCAATCGTCTTCGCCGGGTCAAAATCATAGATCGACCCCAGACCATGACACTCCGGGCACGCGCCGTAGTTCGAGTTGAACGAAAACGATCGCGGCTCCAGCTTGGGCACATTGATCCCACAATCCGGGCACGCCATCGACGAGGAATACAAGGTCTCCGTCTGCTCGCGCGTCTCCGGATCCTGAATGCCGATCAGCACCAGTCCCGAAGCCATCTGCAAAGCCTTCAGCACCGAAGTCTCCAGCCGCCGCGTGTCAAAGCGAGGCGGCGTCCTCTCGCCACCCGGCGTCGCCAAGGCGGAGTTCGCGTTCTCCGGCGTAGCATCCGCGAGCGGCTTCAGGATCACCCGATCGACAATCGCCTCCACCGTATGGTTCTTGCGCTTCTCCAGCCGCATCCCGTCCGTAATCTCGGTCACCTCGCCGTCGATCCGCACCCGAAACCCTTGCTTGTCGAGCGCCTCAAGCTCCTCCCGAAACTCACCCTTGCGACCCCGCACAATCGGCGCGTACACCGTAATCCGTTCGCCCGGCGCCAGCGCCGTGATGCGCTCAATAATCTGCTCGGCCGTCTGCCGCGTGATCGGTCGGTGACACTCCGGACAATGCGGCTGCCCGACCGACGCCCACAGGAGCCGCAAGTAGTCGTAAATCTCCGTGATCGTGCCCACGGTCGACCGCGGCGACCGCGACGTCGTCTTCTGCTCGATCGCGATCGCCGGCGACAGACCGTCGATCGCGTCCACATCCGGGCGCTCCATCTGATCCAGGAACTGCCGCGCATACGCCGACAGCGTCTCCACATACCGCCGCTGGCCCTCCGCATAGATCGTGTCAAACGCCAGCGAACTCTTGCCCGACCCCGACAGCCCCGTCACCACCGTCAGGGTGTTGCGCGGAATCGCGACCGAAATGTTCTTCAAATTGTGCTGCCGAGCGCCCCGAACAGTAATATGCGAGATGCCGCGCGAGATACCCGGAGCGTCAGCCTGCGAGAGATCCGGACCGGAAGTGAGACGCGTCGTAACCAAGTCAGTAACCAAGTCAGTAGCCAAGCCTCTAGAATACGGCATCTCCCGCCCAGATTTCGCCCGCACACTCCCCGCCCACCCAAGCGCCCGCCCGCCCCCATCTGCCATTCACCCGCCATCTATAATCAGCACCAGAATGCCACCCCCGCTCGGCTCCG
>CAXTYQ010000045.1:9313-26522 GCA_964248505.1 uncultured Acidobacteriaceae bacterium | reverse complement strand
GAGATCAACACCTGCCCATACAACCCCGGTGCCGCCGCCGTCACCCCCGGCACCCGGCGCAGCCGGTCGAGCAGCGGCCGCCAGTCCCGGATCCCGTCCGCCGCCACCCGCATCAGCTGCACATGCGCGGTCGACCCCAGAAGTCGCTCCTGCAAGTCCCGCCGCATCCCATTCGTAATCGCCAGCGCAATCATCAGCGAAGCCACGCCCGCGGCGACCCCGATCACCGAGATCGCCGTGATCACCCCCACCACCGCCTGCCGCCGCTTCGCCCGCAGGTACCGCGCCGCAATAAAGAGCTCAAACCGCACACTCTCAGCGTACTCTTGAGCTCCCATCCGCTCGCACGTCCAGGCTTACGGCTGGCCCTTTCCGCCGCCCGCTCCATAAATATTGCCCGTGGTGTAACTTGCATCCTGCGCCGCCAGCTGAACGTAGATGGAGGCCAGCTCTGCCGGCTCGCCCGGCCGCCCCAGCGGATAATCCCCGCCAAAGTTCTCGTACTTCTGCGGCTGCGCTCCACCGCTGATCTGCAGCGGCGTCCAGATCGGGCCAGGTGCAACGCCGTTCACGCGAATCCCCTTTGGCCCAAGCTGCTTCGCCAGCGACTTGACAAAATTCATCGTCGCCGCCTTGGTCTGCGCATAATCGTAAAGATCGGCCGAAGGATCGTACGCCTGCTCCGACGTCGTCGCGATAATCGTCGCGCCCGGAACCAGATGCGGCAACGCCGCCCGGATAATCCAGAACGGCGCATAGATGTTCGTCTTCATCGTCCAATCGAACAGCTCCGTGGTCATGTCAAGCAGGTTCGGTACCGAGTGCTGCCGACCCGCGTTCGAAACCAGAATGTCCAAACCGCCCAGCCCGGAGACCGCCTGCTCCACCAGGCTCTTGCAAAACGCCTCCTCCCGAAGATCGCCCGGAATCGCCACCGCCTTGCGCCCCGCCGCCCGGATCAACTGCACCACCTCTCGCGCGTCCGGCTCCTCGACAGCCAGGTAGTTGATCGCGACATCCGCGCCTTCGCGGGCATATGCGATCGCAGCCGCCCGACCCATGCCCGAGTCTCCGCCCGTGATCAGCGCCTTCCGTCCAAGCAGACGTCCCGAGCCGACGTAGCTGGTCTCTCCACTGTCCGGACGCGGGTCCATCTTGCCGCTCAAACCCGGCCAGGGCTGCGGCTGCTCCTTGAACGGCGGCCTCGGATACTTCGTCGTCGGATCCTGGAGCGGCTGCGCCGTCGGCGTACATCCATGGGTCGGGCCCTGCGCCATAAGCGGGCCGGTGGTGACAGCGGCCGCGGTTACAAGCCCCGCGCCGATGCCGCTGACGAGCTCGCGGCGAGATAGTAGCTTTTCCTCATGCATACTCATGGATCAAAATCTCCTCAGATTCAAATGCAAAGTGCGGCCAAAGAAACCGCGTTGCGTACTGTCGACGCACATCCCGGACCAGGTTTGCAGGTCCGTGCTGGACACCTCACGTCCGTTGTCTTACCGTCTATAAGCCGCTCCAGACCAACATCTGCTCGCGCCCGAAAGTGAGATGCCATCCAGCAGCCCAACCGCAGAACCTTTCTCCAATCCGCTTTCAAGACGTCCGCCATCGCCGCCGCAGCCGCCCGCATACATCCGCTTCTCGCACAAAATCCCGACCTCCGCCCACGCTCCGCCAATGACCACATCAACCTCGCCCTCATCGGCGCCGGCATCCAGGGCCAGAACGACACCCGCGTCGCCCTCGGGGTCCCCGGCGTCAAACTCGTCGCCGTCGCCGATTGCTACGACGGCCGCCTCACCCACGCAAAAGAACTCTGGGGCGCTGATCTCTTCACCACCCGCGACTACCGCGAAATCCTCGCCCGCCCCGACGTCGACGCCGTCCTCATCGCCACCCCCGACCACTGGCACAAACAGGCCGCCGTCGACAGCCTCCACGCCGGCAAGGACGTCTACCTCGAAAAACCCATGATCCACGTCTACCCCGACGGCCCCGCCATCATCGCCGCCGCCGCCTCCAGCAACCGGTCCAGCAACCGCATCCTCCAGGTCGGCAGCCAGCGCGTCTCCTCCGTCGTCTACGCGAAGGCCAAAGAGCTCCTCAGCTCCGGCGCCATCGGCAAACTCAACATGGTCACCGCCCGTTGGGACCGCAACTCCTCCATCGGCGCTTGGAACTACTCCATCCCGCTCGACGCCTCAACCACCACCTGCGACTGGCCCCGCTTCGAGGGCTCCGCGCCCAAAATGCCCTTCTCCGCCGAACGCTTCTTCCAATGGCGCAAGTGGAAGGACTACGGCTCCGGCGTCGCCGGCGACCTCTTCGTCCATCTCTTCAGCGGAACCCACTTCATCACCGGAGCCCACGGCCCCACCCGCGCCATGGCCACCGGCGGCCTGCGCTTCTGGAAGGACGGCCGCGACGTCGACGACGTCCTTCTCGCCCTCTTCGACTACCCCGAAGGCTTCAATCTCAGCCTGCGCGTAAACTTCGTCGACGGCGGCGAAGAAAGCGAAGGCTTCCTCTTCACCGGCTCCGAAGGCCAGATGGAGATCGTCGGCCGAACCAACTCCGTCACCGTCACCCGCACACCGCTCGCGACCGACCCCGGATACACCGTCTCCACCTTCGCCGACAGCATGCAGCGCGAGTACATAGCCCAATACCGCCAGAAATACCCGGTCCAGCATCCCACCGGACCGCCGCCCCGCGATGCCGAAACCTTTGTCGCCGCCGAAGGCTACTCCGACAGCCACGACCACTTTCGCAACTTCTTTGAAGCCGTCCGCACCCGCCGCCCCGTCGTCGAAGACGCCACCTTCGGCTTCCGTGCCGCCGGCGCCGCCCTGCTCGCCAACCTCAGCGCCGAAAAGGGTTCGGTCGTCGGCTGGAACCCCGAAACCATGAAGCTCACCTAACGCCGTGCCTCTGATCGGAGCCCTCCCCACCATGCCTCTCCGCTGCCTCGCACCCGTGCTTCTCCTCTCAGCCTTGACCCCCATCCCCGCCCACCCACAAGACCCCGCGCACGCCACCGAGTTCCGCATGCAGCATCCCGGCCCCGGACCCGGCGGCCAGCCCCGCACATCCTTCCTCACACATCGCCTCGGCAGCGACCACGCCGAAGGCATCTCCCTGCTCGACATGGACGGCGACGGCTTCCCCGACCTCCTCAGCGGCGCCTACTGGTACCAGAACCCCGGCCCGAACGGCGGCGATTGGAAGCAGCATCAGTTCCGCAGCGTCGGCATCCACAACGAGTTCGTCAACGACTGCGGAGAGTGGATCGTCGACGTCGACCACGACGGCCTGCCCGACCTCGTCACCACCGGCTGGATCTCGAACGGCCTCTGGTGGTACCGCAACCCCGGCCCCAAAGCCACCGCCGCCGGCGCCCAGTGGAAGCCCGCAAAAATCACCGACAGCTTCGACACCGAGGGCGGCGCCTTCGCCGACATCAACGGCGACGGCAAACCCGACATCGCCCTCTCCCACTACAACCGCAACGGCGTCCTCTGGGTCGACTTCAGCGGTCCCAAGCCGCGCACCCACCACGTCGGCGGCCGCAGGGAAGACGGCCACGGCATCGGCATCGCCGACATCAACGGCGACGGCAAGGCCGACATCCTCACACCACACGGCTGGTTCGAACAGATCGACGCCGACAACGACAAATGGCGCTGGCACCCCGACTGGGAGCTCGGCGACGCCGGCTTCCCCATCCTCGGCTACGACGTCAACCACGACGGCAAACTCGACCTCATCTACGGCCAAGGCCACGGCTACGGCCTCTACTGGCTCGAACAGACCGGCACCCCCGACCACCGCACCTGGATCCGCCACACCATCGACGAGTCCTTCTCGCAGTCCCACGCCCTCCTCCTCGCCGACATCGACGGCGACGGCACCCCCGAACTCATCACCGGCAAACGCTACCGCGGACACTCCGGAGACGACCCCGGATCGTACGATCCCGTCGTCGTCTACGCCTACAAGCTCCCCGGCGCCGAACAGTTCGCCGCCGCCCGAAATCGTCCCGGGAGCCAGCAGAATCCCACCGCCGGCAGCACCTCCTCAGCCATGGGGATCGCCGACCCCGCAACCGACCCAGTCTTCACCCGCATCACCCTCTCCGAGAACGGAACCGCCAGCGCCGGAACCCAGTTCATCGCCGCCGACCTCGACCACGACGGCGACATGGACATCGCCAGCGCCGGCAAACTCGGCGTGCACGTCCTCGAAAACCTCAAGGTCAACAACGTTCCCAAGCCCGTTCGCGAAGCAACCCAGCCCCTCAACCGCGCCTGGCCCTTCCCCGAAGAAGGCAAAGAGGTCGAACAGGAAGACGGCCCCACACCAACCGACTAAAAGCCCGACCCCTCAGCCTCTTCACTGCACAGTCAGCGTAAACGTAGTCGATCCGCTCACCCCGGAGTTCACCGAATCCGTTCCCGTCAAGGTAACCGTGTAAGTCGTCAGCGGCGGAGGCGGAGGCGGCGGAGGCGTGCCGGAGCCGTTCCCCGAACCTCCTCCACATCCGCTCACACCAGCGCCCACACCCGCCAGCAGCAACATCGCCAGGAGGTACGGCAACCCGGGCCGACGCCGAAAGCGCAGAAGTCCCCAGAACAAAAGCGCCGCGGCCGACACCGCAATCTCCGGCATCCGCCCCTCACGCACTCCTGTGCCGTTCGCGCTCCGGAGGCTCCGCGGCGCGGGCACAACCCCACTCCAGCGCCCCGCCGGCACCGGCGTCTGACACGCAGAGCCAACCCCAACGGTCAGCTTCGCCGACACAGGCGCGTTCACCCGCAGCACAGGGATCGCATAACAGATCGTGGCCGTCCCAAGACCCGAAACCGACGCCGACCAGAAAACATTGCCGGTGTAGCCGCCCGTCGGCGTCACCGTCACCGCCTCACTTCCCGTCGTTCCATTCGTCACCGTCAAGCTGCTCGCCGCCAGGC
The DNA here is from genome assembly GCA_964248505.1 of uncultured Acidobacteriaceae bacterium. Lineage (GTDB taxonomy): Bacteria > Acidobacteriota > Terriglobia > Terriglobales > Acidobacteriaceae > Edaphobacter. The sequence goes on along the minus strand of CAXTYQ010000045.1, from coordinate 21,552 downwards.
TAAGACCTCCGCTCGCCACTACGTCTCCCACCAGGAAAGGAAGCACTGCGCTTGAAGCCGCATGCGTCCCGTCCCCAGAGTAGGTCGCCGTCACAAGATGCGATCCCGAACTCGCCGGAGCGACAAAGTTGTACGTCGCCGTGGCGCTTCCCGGGTATTGCCCTGACGCAGATATCGCCAGCGCCGGATTCATCACCTGCCCGTCCACAGCCACCGCAACACTGCCAGTCGGGCTCGTGACGGTTCTCTGGTAAACCGATCCCACCACAATCGCGATCGGCTCCGTCGCTCCCGGCGTAATTACCGTCTGCGCGCTTATTGACGCACTCAAATTCGTGATCGTCCCGGTAAGCTGTACCGCACCGCTCGTCGGCCACGCCGCCGCCAGATGCGCGAAGTCCACGCTGCCCAGACCCGTCGCCTCGTCATACCCCGCCACCGCCGGATACCCCGATTGCCCCGGAGCACCGCACTCCGACACGCCGGGGACACAGGCCGTCGTCCCCGTTGCGATGTCGTGAAACACCGAACTCGCCGTCGCCGGATCACCCGCCAAACCGTACAGCACGGAGTTGATCTGACCCTGCCCGCTCGCCCCTTGCATCTGGTTCAGCACCGCGATCATCCCGGCAAACACCGGCGCCGCAAAGCTCGTTCCACCCGCGATCGTGAATCCGCCATTGCCCACAATCCCGGTCTGGCAAACCGCGCTCTGCCCAATAAACGCCCGATCCCCGGTGCAAAGCAGGAACCCGGGATCATCCAGCGAAGCCTGGAGCGCGATGTCCGGCACCATCCGGTACTGCCCCGCGCCGGTACCCAGAACTCCGCCCTGCCAGCTAGGACGCGCAAACAAAGCGCTGCTCCCTCCGCCGCTCGCCCAGATCTCCCCGAGCTTCGCCCCCTCGTTCCAGGCAACCTCCGGAGGGTACGAGAGCAGGGAACTGACCGCATCCACAACACTCGCGCTCGCCCAATAGCTGCTGCTGCCGGCCGCAAACGTCCCGTCCGCCATCTGCGTTCCGCCCACCCCCGTGACATACGGACTGCTCGCCGGAAAATTGACCGCCAGCGCCTCCTGTTGCACTTGCGTCAGCCGGGCCGAAATCGAGTAGGGCACGCAAGCCGTCGGCCCACTGTCCCCCGACGCCGCAATCAACGTCTGCCCTTGCGTCGCCGCCTGCGCAAACAGGGCGTTGCTTCCGGCCACGTCGGTCGAACTCAGCAACGTCTCGCACTCGCTGTAGCTGATGCTGATCACGGGCGCAATATTCTGGTCGATCGCATACGCCAAAGCATCAAAAACGCTGTAGTTTTCGTAGCTCCCGACGTAAACCAGAAACACGGTCGAGCCCGTCGCAATCCCCGCAGCGTACTCAACGTCGGCCTCAGACTCACCCTGATCCCCCGGCGAGATCGTCTCCACCCCCGTACCCGGAACCAGCACCGTGTACACGGGCCTGTACACGCTAAGCGCACTCTGAAACGTGTCGACCTCAGATCCAATTCTGGTGTCCACGTACGATTGGCCCACCACAGCCACTCTCTGGCCACTGCCGTCCAGCAGAACAGTAAAGTCTGCGGAAGCGGACGGCATGTCGTACATCGTTCGGAGGTCCCGCGGTCCAAGATAATGCGCCTGCGAAGGAAACGTCGTGTAGTCCGGCTGAGGTCGCGTCCCCACCTTCACGTTCGGCTTCGGACGGAAGTCCGACAGGTGCAAAACCGCCGCCGTCAGCGGTACAAGATCGGCCGGCAACCGCAGATCCGACGCCGGCGCCACATGCATCTCGGCCCCCACCTGATACCGGTGCAGCTCCGTCCCAAATGCCAGGCGCACCCCGGCCGCGGTTCCCGAAAACGTAATGCGATCGCGACTGTTCGAGACCCCATCGATTTGGAATCCATGTCCCTCTAACCAGATCTCCGTCGCCGCCACGTCCGCGTCCGCCATGCCGAAACGAGCACCAAAGCTGCCCGGCATCAACCACCGGTGATACTCAGGCGAGGTGATGTCCCCCTGTGCGCTCAGCAGCTGTTGGAGCGCACTCTCCTGCTCCGCCGATCGCCTGTACACAAGCGTTATGCCCCGCAACTCCGTCGCCGGCGAGGCCGCGCCCATGTCCTCTCCCCCGCTCGCTTGCGGAGATCGCGACCCACCCAACACCACCGCGCTCCTCTCCCCGATCGGGCCGTGAAGTCGCGGCTCAGGTCCCTGAGCAAAACTCCGCACAACCAGGGAGAGAACAACCAGACAAGAAAACCCCATCCGACGGCAGAAAAGCTCCATGCAAGTGCTCCAGTGTGAGCGGCCAAGTGCAACATCCGCTCGCAGAGCACACTACACGTCCCACCGAGGATTTGACACAAGTTTCTGCTACATAAGGTCTAACCACGGTGCACACCAAAGGTCATTGACGAACCCCTGTCATCCACTTACCGCAACCCCACCGTACCCACCGCCGCCGCGCGAAGCTTCGTCGGGCTGTACCCCGCGCCGTCCTTGAACACAATCTCCACATTCTCGATCGCCCGAATATCTTTCGCCGGATCGCCCTTCACCACCAGGAGATCCGCCGCCTTTCCCGCCTCCACCGATCCCGTCAGCCCGCCCTCCCCCAGAAAGTTCGCTCCGTTCAGCGTCGCAATCTTCACCGCCTCCACCGGCGAGAACCCGCTCTCAACCAGCAACTCCACCTCGCGCTGGTCGCCGTACCCCGGCACCACACCGCCAAAACCCGTCGGATCCAGCCCCGCCAAGAGCGTCCCGCCCGCCTCCACAAACGCATGCTCCAGTCGCTCCTCCATCGGAAACAGAAACGCGTACGCCGCATCCTTCTCGCCCGCCACACGCGTCCGCGCGGCAAGGTACGAGGCACGCGCCTCCGGCAGCATCGTCTCGAGCACACGCGCATCCGTCGTCCCACGGCCCGGCACAAACGTCTCAAACACCGGCAAAGTCGAGGTCACCGCCACGTGCTTCTCGATCAGGTGCCGAAACAGCGCCCGCATCTGCGGACTCTCGGCCGTCATGCCCTTCAGCGACGCCGCAACCGCTGAAGACGCCGGACACACGTCCGGTCGCTTGCCGGCCGCAAACTCCGTATCGATCAGAAATCCATGCTCCAGATTGTCGATCCCCAGATCGGCCGCCTCCGTGAATCCGATCGAGCAGAGATGCCCCGTCACCTTCAGACCACGCCCGTGCGCCGCCTCGATCGCCGCCCGCAGCTCATCGCGCGTAATGTGCATGTACGCCTTGAACGACGTCGCTCCCTCGTCCGCCCAATACACCACCGTTCGCCGAGCATCGTCAGCGTCCAGGAGCTCATGCATATCGGGCGTGTACGATCCCTTACCCTCCAGATACGGCCCGGTAATATGCATCTTCGGCCCCGGCATCCGACCCTCATCGATCAGCTTCTTCACCGCCAGATCCGTATACGTCTGCACGCTTCCCGCCGTGCGGATCGACGTCACCCCGCCCGCAAGATACAGGAGTGGAAAGCTCGATGCATGCTCGGGATACAACGCCTGCCGCTCCGCCGGGTTCACCTCCGGCGCCGGATAGTACATGTGGTCATGCATGCCCACCAGCCCCGGCATCACCGTGTACCCCAACAGATCGAGTCGCTTCACCCCCGCCGGCAACGCCACCTGCGCCCCCACAGCAACGATCTTCCCACCCGCAATCAGCACCGTCTGCCCAGACTTCGCAGGAGCCCCCGTCCCATCGATCACACTGACGTGCTCCAACGCCACGGCCGTCCCAGCCGGATACATGACAAAGTCCGAGATCAGATCGGGCCGCGCACCCTGCCCCCGCGCCGCGAGCGAGCAACCCAACACGCACAACATCGCAAACCACCGGCGCAGCCACATCTCAGAGATCCCGCTCCCAACCCAAGGAAACATCGCTCCAGCATAGAGCAACTCCATCCCCATCCGGCATCCGTAACTCTACGTACACGCCGGGGGACATCCATCACAAAATACGGATTGGCAAGCCCGCCGATCTCCTGTCATAGTCACAAAAAAGACAAACAACCCACGTTGTCGTCGAGAGATGACCCATACTGATCCTGTCCACCACTCCGGCCCACAAGAAAGCGGAAGACCCTCTCCCATGAAACTCGCCGCGTTCACCTCCGCAACTCTTCTGCTCGCCGCCGCCGCCACCGCGAGCAGCCTCGGGCAAGACATCACCCTCCTCGCCACGCCCAAAACCGTCGCCTGGGGCTACTACTCCGGCAAGTCCACGCCCGTACTCACCGTGCACACCGGCGACACCGTCACCATGCAGACGCTCTCCACCTGCGGATCGCCCGAAGACCAGATGGCCCTCGGCATCAAGCGCGAACAGATCCCCTCCTACACCGACGCCATCTACAAAGAGGTTAAGGACAAAGGTCCCGGCGGCCACATCCTCACCGGCCCCGTCGCCATCGCCGAAGCCGAGCCCGGCGACGTCCTCGAAGTCCAAATCCTCAAAATCAACCTCGATGTCGACTACGCCTGCAACGGCTTCGGCCTCCATCGCGGCTTCCTTCCCATGGAGTTCCCCTACAGCCGCTTCCGCATGATCCCGCTCGACCGCCAAAAGATGGTCGCCCACTTCGCTCCAGGCATCGACATCCCCCTCCACCCCTTCTTCGGCAGCATGGGCGTCGCTCCGTCCGGCGGCAAGATCGACAGCGCACCGCCCTTCGCGCACGCCGGCAACATGGACAACAAAGAACTCGTCGCCGGCACAACGCTCTTCATCCCCGTCGCCGCAAAGGGCGCGCTCTTCGAGGCCGGCGACGGACACGCCGGACAGGGCAACGGGGAGGTCGACATCACCGCCCTCGAAACCTACCTCACCGGCACCTTCCGCTTCATCGTCCACAAACACACACCCCTGCTCTGGCCCCGCGCCGAAACCCCCACCGCCTACATCAGCATGGGCTTCAGCCCCGACCTCAAAGAAGCCGCCGAGCACGCCCTCCGCGACATGATCGACTTCCTCGTCGACACCCGCCACCTCACGCGCGATCAGGCCTACATGCTCTCGAGTGTCGCCATCGATCTCGACATCACCCAGCTCGTCGACGGCAACGTCGGCGTCCACGCCATCTGCCCCAAAAACATCTTCACCGGCGCCCCCGCCCAGTAAGCCCGTCGCATCGACACACACGCGCTGAGATCCAGACCTCAGCAGATCCGTGTTTCGTTGTAAACTCCGTGTAAAGATCCAAAAACTTCCCCACCCCGAAACTTGCACGAGTCCCATCTGGAGGTCTCATGCTGGCGGAAAGTTTGTCCCCAACACTCTGTTGGATAGAGACGCTGACCGATATCGCAGCGCCCTCTCTCTATCTCAAAGCCCTCATCGAGCACAACCCCATCGCCGTGGTCGTGCTCGACCGGAAGCATCGCTTCCAGATGTCCAACCCCGCCTTTGAAGCCCTGTTCCAGTACCGAAACGAAGATCTCCTCGCCTGCGACCTGGACGCTCTCATCGCCGCCCCAGACCGCCTCCACGAAGCCGCTCTCTTCAGCCGCGATGTGCTCGCCGGCCGCAAAGTCCACGCGCTCACCCAGCGTCGTCGCAAGGACGGCATGGTCGTCGACGTCGAACTCTACGGCATCCCCCTCATCGTCGACGGCGAGGTCGAGGGCGTCTACGGCCTCTATCAGGACGTCACCGAACGAAACCGCGCGCAGATCGAAGTCCGTGAGATCGCCGGTCGCCTCGATCGCACACGCCTCGATGAGCGGCGCCGCTTCGCCCGCGATCTCCACGACTCCACATCGCAAGAGATCACCATCCTCCGCTGGAACCTGAATCTCCTCCGCCTGGTCGGCGACACCGACCCAGCTGCACAGAAACTCATCGGGGAGACCCAGGCCGTAGCCCTCCAGTGCGCCGCCAAAATCCGAACCACCGCCTACCTCCTCCACCCTCCCGTCCTCGACGAAGCCGGCCTCGAAATCGCAATCCGGTGGATGGCCGAGGGCTTCAGCCAACGCAGCGGCCTCGCCGTCGAAACCCGCATCGCTCCCGGCCTCCCGCGCTCCCCCGAACAGATCGAGGTCGCCCTCTTCCTCCTCGTGCAAGAAGCTCTCGCCAACGTCCTCCGGCACGCCCCGGCTTCGGTCGTCCGCATCGACCTCACCGTCAGCAACGCCCGCCTCTGTCTCTCGTTCACCAACACGCGCAGCACCGGCGCCCCGGCACACACCGTCCCCGGGCCACCCCACCCTGGCGTCGGCATCCACTCCATGCGCGAACGTATCGAGGAACTCAACGGCCTCTTCCAGATCTCGTCCACCATCGCCGGCACCCACATCCTCGCCGAAATCCCTCTGCCCGAGCATCGCCCATGAATCCACCCCTCCAGACCCAATCGATCCGGACCTCCTCAACCCAGACCTCCTCAACCCGGACCGCATCCCTCCGCATCCTCATCGCCGACGACCACGAACTCATCCGCCGCGGCGTGCGCAGCCTCCTCCAGGAGCGAGCAGCCTGGAGCATCCTCGAAGCCGCCGACGGCGCAGAAGCCCTCCATCTCGCCGCCACCACCCATCCGGACGTCGCCATCCTCGATCTCTCCATGCCCAACCTCGACGGCCACGCCGTCCTCGAACAGATCCCCGCCGTCTCGCCCCAAACCAGGGTCATCGTCCTCTCCATGTGGGACACCGAAGACGTCTTCCTCCGCGTCATGAAGGCCGGAGCTCGCGCCTACCTCCTCAAATCCTCAGCCGACGTCGACCTCGTCAGCGCCGTCGAAGCCGTCCACAACGGCAGATTCTTCTTCACCATGAGCATCGCCGACAAAATCGTCAGCAGCTTCCTCGCACAGTCAGTCTGGACCGAGCCCCGCTCCTCAAAAAACATCCTCACCGACCGCGAAACCGAGGTCCTGGCCCTCCTCGCCCAAGGCCTCACCAACAAAGAAGTCGCCACCCGCCTTCAGATCAGCCAGCGCACCGCCGAGACCCACCGCAACAACATCAACCGCAAACTAACCTTCACCTCAACCGCGCAACTCGTGCGCTACGCCATAGCCCACGGCATCGCCGACGACGTCGCCGGCCACCACCAAGCAGCCATGCTCGGATCCCGCCCCGCCTAGCTCGCTTGTTGGAAGACTCCGTTTCGCTTAAGGGCAAGGCTTCAGCCGTGCCGTAAAATGCACCTCACTGCAGTGCGGCTTAGCCGCTGAGGTACGCTCTCGTACAGCGCAACCTCCTAGGGCATTTGCTCTTCTGGTTGTCATTCCCGAAGGGAATCTGCGTTTCTTTATTTGTCATTCCCGAAGGAAATCTGCTTTTGCCCTCGTCCCACTACCGCACAGCCGCACCCTCCGCCAAAAACTCCCCAATATGCTGATTCAAAAACACCCGATCCGCCGGACTCGCTCCCGCACCCGCCGGATGACCCCACAGCGACGGGATCGGCAGCAACCTGCATCGCGCGATAAACCCCGCCTCATACTGCGCATCCGACACCGGAAAGTACAGATCCGTCGCCGACGGCATGTACAGGACAGGCACCCGAATCGATCGCAACGCCGCCTCCGCATCTCCGTGAAACGGCGGCGTCGCCCCCACATCGTTCTTCTCCCACGTCCGCATCTGCAGGATCAGGTTGTTCGCATCCGCCCCCGGAATGAAGTCGTCCCGGTAATGCTCCACCACCTCCTGCAGATTCTTGAACTTCGGATTCGCCTGCCGCCACAACTCCTCGCGCCACCACTCCTGCGAGTACAACCAGGCCGTCCACACCAGCGAAAACGCCTCAATCCCCTTCTTCGGCTCGGCCGCGTAGTCGCCCCCGCGAAAACTCTCGTCCGCCTCGATCGCCGCAATCTCGCTCTCCAGCCGCACATATCCATGCCCATACGTCTTCGCCGTTCCCGAGGTCGCCACAATCCGATCCATATACCCCGGATAGCTCACCGCCCACTGAAACGCCTGCTGCGCTCCCATCGAAAACCCAATCACCGCCCGCAGGTGCTGCACACGGAGCTGCTCCGTCAACATCTGGTGCACAATCCCGACGTTGTCGCGAATCGTCGTCACCGGGAATCGCGGACCATGGAACGGCTCCGGCGTATTGCTCGGCGACGAAGACCGCCCATTGCCAAACAGCTCGCTCGTCACCAGGAACAGCTTGTTCGGATCGAGCGCCTTTCCCGGCCCAATCAGCCATCCATACCCGTGCATCTCCGCCATGTAATGCGAAGGCAACAGGATCGCATTGTCCCCGGCAGCGTTCAAATGCCCATACGTCCCGTAGAAGATGTGCGCCTCCGGAAGCACCACCCCACTCTCCGTCCGGAAGTTCTTCACCGTGAACTCATGCTGCTCCGGCTCGATCGCCTTCTCCTCCGCACGCGCGAACGCACACCACAAAAACAGCACCACCACCCCTGCAAAACATCGCTTCATGGAGACTTCCTCGGCGGTGCGTCACCGCAGCCACCAGCATACGTCTGCCCTCCCATCCCCGCCTCTACGCGCATCTACGTACACCCCGCCGCAGATCTCTCCGTACTCTTGCGAATTGTCTTGCCTCCCTCCATAGGGCAAAGTTGTCGTTCAAGCACCCACAACTTGGAGGGCACCATGAAACTCACACGGATCCTGGCCGGCGTGGTCCTTTGTTCCCCCATCTCCGCCGCGATGCTCAGGGCGCAGACCCAGACCACGGGCGCCATCACCGGTCAGGTCACCGATCCCACCGGCGCCGTTCTCCCCGGAGCCACCGTCGATCTGCTCTCGCGCGCCACCGGCAACAAATCCACTGCCGCCGCCGATAACCAGGGCAACTTCCGCTTCGGCCTCCTCGCCCCCGGCATCTACGACCTGCACTTCTCCGCGCCCAACTTCGCGTCCAGCACGCCGCCACCGGTCAACGTCGTCGTCACCCAAACCGTCGCCGTCAACATGGCGCTCTCCGCCGGCTCCCAAGCCCAGACCATCGAAGTCACCTCCACCGTCGCACAGCTGCAAACGCAAAACGCCGCCGAAGGCACCACCGTCGAAGGCGCCACCATCCAGGCGCTCCCGCTCGCCGGACGCAACTACACCCAGGTCCTCACCATGTCCCCCGGAGTCGCCGGTGGCGTCAACAACGCCGCCGAACTCGGCCGCGGCACCATCGACGTCTACGTCAACGGCGCCAGCAACATCAGCAACAACTTCGTCATGGACGGCGCCGACATCAACAACTTCGGCAGCGGCCGCGGCGGAGACTTCGTCCAGCAGGGCGGCATCCCCATCCCCAACCCCGACGCCATCGAAGAGTTCCGCATCCAGACCACCCTCTTCGACGCCGGCTACGGCCGCGACGCCGGAGCCAACGTCGAAGTCGTCACCCGCGCCGGAACCAACCACCTCCACGGCAGCGTCTGGGAGTTCCTCCGCAACGACAAGCTCAACAGCAACGACCCCTTCCTCAAAGCACAGGGCACCGGCCGCCCCGACATGAAGCAGAACCAGTTCGGCGGAGCTCTCGGCGGTCCCATCCTCCGCGACCGCTTCTTCTTCTTCGGCTCCTACCAGGGCACACGCCAGGTCAACGGCCTCAGCAGCAGCTCCTTCTCCACCAACATCCTCCCTCCACTCACCTCCGACCGCACCCCCGCCGGCATCGGCGCCGCCAGCTGTGGAGGTCCCCCGCCCGCCCTCGGCGGCGTCACCGTCCGCTGCGACGGCTCCAACATCAACCCCGTCAGCCTCAAGCTGCTACAAATGAAAAACCCCGATGGCACCTACCTCGTCCCCACCCCCATCACCACCTACACCTCCGGCACCTACCTCCAGGGCCGATCCTCCTACACCATCCCCGGCCGCTTCACCGAAGATCAGGCCGTCGCCAACCTCGACTACCAGATCTCCCCCAAAAACCAGCTCAGCGAACGCTTCTTCTACTCCCGCGACCCGCAACTAAACCCCTTCTCAAGCTGCAATCCCGGCTGCCCACCCGGCTTCGCCCTCAAGACCCAGTTCACCAACGACGTCGGCTCCCTCCGCCTCTCCTCCGCCCTCCATCCATCCCTGCTCAACGAGGCCCTCGTCGCCTTTATCCGCAACACCGGCAATCTCCAGAGCCAGACCGCCATCACCGACAGCTCCCTCGGCATCACCCCCGGCGACCCCGGCTTCCCTCTCCTCCCCGTCACCGTCGTCAACGGCCTCTTCAGCCTCGGCGGCGGCTTCAACGACTTCTCCAACTCCGCCGTCAACACCATCCAGGCCGCCGATCAGATCTCCTGGACCCACGGCAAAAACACCCTCCGCGCCGGCTTCGAGTTCGAAAATCAGCAGTTCAACTTCCGCGATCCCGGCCCCCGCCGCGGCGAAATCCTCTTCCTCACCTTCCAGGACTTCCTCCTCGGGGAAAGCGGCGCCCAGAACGGCAGCGGCAGCAGCAACGTCTTCCTCAGCTACGGCATCGCCGGCAACATCTCCAAAGACTTCCGCGCCAAAGACATGTCCAGCTTCGCCCAGGACGACTACAAAGTCAGCTCGCACCTCACCCTCAACGCCGGCATCCGATGGGAGATCAACGGCAACATCGGCGAAAAATACGGCGCCCTCAGCAACATCTTCCCCTCCATCATGGCCGCCAGCCCCGCGCCCACCGCCGCCGGCACCTACGCCGGCTTCGTCGTCCCCGCCAACTTCCCCGGCACCGTCCCCTCCGGCATCGCTCGCCTCTCCGGAAACTCGCTCGCCCAGACCACCTACCCGCTCCATAACTTCGGCCCCCGCGTCGGCTTCGCCTGGCAGCCCTACGCCGACGGCCGCACCTCCCTCCGCGGCGGATACGGCATCTACTACACCCGACCCAACGGCAACGCCACCCTCCAGACCCTCACCAGCGCCCCTTTCGTCGCCATCCGCGCCCTTAGCGGTCAAAGCAACACCGCCGCCACCTTTCAGGTCCCCTACAACCCCGCTCCCGTCCCCGGCTCCTTCCCCCTCCGCACCCCAACCTCCGAGCTCGCCGCCGACATCGTCGCCGAAAACTACGACTCCCCCTTCACCGAGCAGTACGACCTCAACGTCCAACAGCAAATCTCCCCCTCCACCGTCGTCGAACTCGCCTACGTCGGCAACCGCTCCACACGCCTCCTCGAGTCGCGCAACATCAACGAACCCCTCCTCGCCTCCCCCGGCAACCCCATCAACGGCGTCACCACCAACACCCAGAGCAACGCCTACCTCCGCGTCCCCTACCTCGGCTTCTCCACCACCGGCCTCACCCGCATCGAGTCCTACGGCTTCTCCATGTACAACAGCCTCCAGGCCACCGTCCGCCGCCAACTCAGCCATGGCGTCGAACTCCAGGCCGCCTACACCTGGGGCAAAATCCTCACCGACGTCCAGGGCTCCGGCTACGAAGCCGTCTTCACCGGCGGCAGCGGCGACAGCAACGACCCTGACAACCGCCAACAGCGCTGGGGACCCGCCGCCTTCAATCGCACCCACCGCTTCGTCTTCGTCTATCGCTGGGAGCTGCCCCGCCTCCAGAACGGCGCCTTTCTCACCCGCGCCGCCCTCAACGGCTGGGTCGTCTCCGGCGTCACTACCATCCAGAGCGGCGACCGCCTCACCATCACCGACTCCCTCGGCGGCTCGATCTACGGCTTCGCCAGCACCTCGCGCGCGCAGCTGGCGCCCGGCTTTCTCGTCCACAACCTCTCCACCCCCGGCGCCCCCGGACATCGCCTCAACAACTTCCTCAACGCCGGCGCACTCTGCGGCAAAGCCGGCAACACCGGCTGCGGCCTCCCTCTCATCGGCGACGGCACAGGCTACGGCAATCTGCGCACCGGCAGCGTCAGCGGCCCCAGCCAGGACAACTCCGACTTCGCCCTCTCACGAACCTTTCACACCGGCTTGCTAAGCGAAACCGCCCGCCTGGACTTCCGCTCCGAGTTCTTCAACGGCTTCAATCACCCCCAATACTCCGACCCCTCCACCGCCTTCAACTCAGCCGGCTTCGGCGCCATCGGCAGCACCTCCGTCGCCCCACGCATCATCCAGTTCGCCCTCAAATACACCTTCTAAAGAAATTGCCTAGCGTGTGCAGTTGTCCTTGCTCTTCTTGTTGTCATTCCCAGAGGGAATCTGCTGTTGTCCTTGGGGTTGTTTGTTCTTCACACCATCACCTAAATCCGCTCTAGCGTGTGCAGTTGTCCTTGCTCTTCTTGTTGTCATTCCCAGAGGGAATCTGC
>CAXTYQ010000045.1:0-9213 GCA_964248505.1 uncultured Acidobacteriaceae bacterium | reverse complement strand
TGTTGTCCTTGGGGTTGTTTGTTCTTCACACCATCACCTAATCCGCTCTAGGAGCCTCTCTCGCCTAAGGGCAGCTGTGTCATGGAGCTCTGTCATCTCGACCGGAGCAGACGGTGTCATCGTCTGCGCAGCGGAGAGACCCGCAGTCTGCTCCGCGCCATACCCATACCGCCAGAAGGTCTCTCATCCGCAGTACCCTCAAACTGTGCAGACCCTCCGCCCCCTCCTCCTCGCCCTAGCTCTGTCCGCCCCCCTCGCCAACGCCCAAACCCTCGCCATCACCCACGCCAAGCTGATCGACGTCACGAACGGCCACGTCAGCCCCGACACCACCGTTCTCATCTCCGGAAACCGCATCACCCGCGTAAGCCACAACCGTCCAGCCCCCAAGAAGACAGACCGCGTCATCGACGCCACCGGCCAGTACCTCATCCCCGGCCTCTGGGACATGCACACCCACGTCTTCTTCGACCGCACCGCCGCCAGAGGCACAGACCTCATCCTCCCCATGTTCCTCGCCAACGGCATCACCGGCATCCGCGACATGGGCAGCGCCCTCAACCCCATCCTCGACGCCCGCTCCCAAATCAGCAACCACACCCTCCAAGGCCCACGCATGGTCGTCGCCGGACCCATGCTCGACGGACCGAAAACCACCTACAAAGCCGCCATCGCCATCTCCACACCCGAATCCGGCCGACAGGCCGTCCGCATGCTCAAAAGCCGCGGCGTCGACTTCATCAAGGTCCAGTCCGGCGTCCCCCGCGACGCCTACTTCGCCATCGCCGCCGAGTCCAAAGCAGTCGGCCTCCCCCTCGAAGGCCACGTCCCCGACAGCATCCGCGCCTCCGAAGCCGTCAGCTCCGGCCAGCAGACCTTTGAGCACCTCATCGGCATCTTCGAAGCGAGCTCTCCCGACGAAACAAAATTCCTCACCGGCGAGAAATCCCCCGGCCTCTTCCTCCAAACCTACGACCCCGCGCGCGAAGCCGCCCTCATCCATCTGCTCGCCCAAAACCACGTCTGGCAATGCCCCACTCTCTTCTGGGAGCGCGGCCAATGGCTCGTCGACTCAATCGATTACACCCAAGACCCCGACCTCCGGGACGCCCCCCGCACCTGGGTCACCGAGCTGTGGCCCCAATCGCAAAAAGCCATCCTGAAGTCGCTCGACACCGATCCGCTCCCCGTGCGCGAGCGCTTCGTCAACCACGAACTCGGCATCGTCCAGCGCCTCCACACAGCCGGCGTCCCCTTCCTCGCAGGCACCGACACCCCCGCCGGCGTCGACGTCCTCCCCGGCATCAGCCTCCACCTCGAACTCCAGCGCTTCGTCGCCGCCGGCTTCACCCCCCTCGAAGCCCTGCAAACCGCAACCCTCAATCCCGCAAAGTTCCTCGGCAAGATGGCCGACTTCGGCCCAGTCGGGAAAGGAAGGGTCGCCGACCTCGTCCTCCTCTCGGCCAACCCGCTCATCAGCATCGGGAACACACGCCAGATCACCGGCGTCATCGCCGACGGACGCTACCTCTCATCCGAAGACCTCGATCGTCTCCGCACCCAACTCCAAACACTCGCCGCAAAAAACTAGGGCGCGCCTCCCAACATCACACTCCGGGAGACGCCCACACTGGCAACCATCCATCTCAGAACTCGAACCGAACCGATCCCCGAGCATAAAACGCCCGCTGAAACGCCAGCGGCTTCAAGAAGTCCACATTCGGGCTGCCATACGCCAGATCAGCATCCTGATCGATCGCCACCAACGACCGCGAGTTCGTCACGTTGAACATGTCCCATCCCAGCTTCAGGTGCTTCGTCTCCCGAATCGCCAGCGGATAATCCAGGTGCAGGTCAAGCTCCGTGTTCGAAGCCGTTCGCCCCAAAGCGCCGCGACCGCCCACCGGGATCTCGCCCGCGTTGTCGTACACCGGATGCGCTCCAAGCCGGGTGATCGGTGTCCCGGAGGTGCCCCGAAGCCCAATCCCGGTCGTCAGCCGGCGCATAAAGCCCGTCGGGACCAAGTACGACGCGTACAGATTCCCAACATTGGCCCGATCCGTATTCAGGTAGCCCCGCGCAAACTGTGCTCCCAACTCTCCCAAAATCCCCTGCGTAAAGTCGAACAGCGAACTGATCCCCGGGTCCGACTGCCCATTATCGTTCCGGTACAGACCCTCGTAGTTCCCGTACAACTTGGCATACCGGTAGTTCGCCCGCAGGAGAAAGTTATGGCTGAAGTTCTTGTTCAGCTCAACCTCAAACGCCTGGTAGTGCCGTCGCGGATTGGCAAATCCATCCGGCTTTCCATCCGGGATCGTCAGACCGGCCGTGTTTGGATTCAAACCGCAAGCCGCCCCAATCACCGCACCGGAGCTCGTCAGCTGCGTCCCGTAATCAAGCGGGCAGTTCGCCGGTGGGTGCCCCGGTGTATACGCAACCTCCTGCTCGTTGGTGAAGTAATCTGCCGACGAATTCGGATTCCCGATCAGGAAGTTCTGCACCACCCCGCCGTTCGCACCCTCGGGCGAGACCCCCGACATATCCTCCAAGATCCTTATGAGCCGACGGTCCGTATACCGCGCGCTCACCACAAAGCCCCCAGGCAGCTGGCGCTCAATGCCGCCGACAAACTCCTCCTCCAGATTCAGCTTGGTCCCGCCAGCAATCAGCTCCGGCGCCGACCCGCTGATCGAGATCGCCGATCCAACCGAGCCCGCCGCCGGGTTCCCGCTCAACAGGTGAGCCGCATCCAGCACCGGCGTCACCGTCCCGTTCGCGTTCACAATCGCATTCCCGTTCGCGTCCGCCAGCGGAGCAAAGTCCGCCCGATAGATATCCTGCTCCTGATTCAACTCCCGTACCGCGGCGTCCGCCGGCAAAGCCTGCGTATACCGTGCAAAGTTGAAGAAGACCTTCGATCGCCGATCCCCCAGAGGATCAACATTTATGCCCAAACGCGGCGACCAGTTGTCGTTGAACACGTACTGCTGCACAACTCCGTTCAGCTGCTCCTCATCCCACCGAACGCCCAGATTCAACGTCACCCGCTTGTTGATCGTCCAGTCGTCGTTCCCATAAATCTGGTGATAACTCACACTCGTGTACGCCTGCGGATTGCTGTAAATCCCGCGATTCTGCTGCAGATACACCGGCCCGCTGCCCAGAGGCCCCGTAAAGATAGGACACAGCGGCGGCCCGCACGCATACACAGGTTGGCCGTTCGCCCCCACCACAGGGTTTCCACTCGCGTCCACGGCCTGAGGAACAGCGCGCAGCCGAAACGCGGCATTTGTAGTCTGTCCGGCAACATCCGCCGGTGTCGCCACGCCGATGTCGTTGGTCGTCGGGAAACTAAAACTCGGTCCGCTGTAGCCCTTCAGCAAATCGTAGATCGCCCGGTCAAACTCATACCCAATCGAAAACGAATGACTCCCAATGCGCTTCACTACCCTTTCAGCATCCGCCGCAAAACTGTAGGCATGCGTCACCGGATTCTGGTAAAACCCCAGCCCCTGCGCCGTAAACTGCGCCGCTTGCGTCAAGTTGCTGTTGTCCGTGATGTTGTACAAATTGTCAAAGCCGCTCTCGGTAAAGTGGCTCTGCTTGGCCGTCACCGCAAAATTCACGGTCGAAGTCGCGTTCGGCGTCGTATTCAGACGCACAACCTCGCTCCGCGATCCAAAGCTCCATCGGCTAAAGCCCGAACTGTTCGCCTGGTTGATATTCGGGTAAAGCGGAAACGTATCCTCATTCGCCGGCCCAAACCCGCGATTCGTGCTCGACGGGTCGCCAAACGCCGAAGCTTCAAGCGTCGCCCGCTCGACCGGCTTGAACGTCAGCTTGCCCGACCAGCTATACGCCGTCGTCGCATTTGTAAACGGGCCATGCGCAGCCAAGGGTGCAACCGACGGAGCGACAAAGCTCACCTGATTCAGCGATGGATTGAACGCCCCAAAGAAAAACAGCTTGTCGCGCAAGTTCGCCACCGGGACATACCCGCCCACCTCAATGCCCGCGTCAAACTGCGGAATCGCATAGATCCGTCCCCGAACATTCACCCGGTTGTAGTTGTCCGCATACCTCTGCGTCGCGCTGAACTGCTCCGGCGAAAAATAAGCGGTCAGCGCCCCGTGATACGCCGTTCCGCCCGACTTGGTCACAATCAGCGCCACACCGCCGTTCGCCTTCCCGTACTTCGGCTCGAGCGCGCCCGTCTTCACCTGCACTTCCTGAATAAACGAAAGATTGATCCCCGTCCCCAGAGACCCGTACGTCGGACTAAACACACCCAGCGCACCGTACCCCACGTCCGTCAGGTTCACGCCGTCGATGATGTACTGATTTTCGAGCCCCGTCGATCCCCCAATCGATGGATTCGCCGTCCCCGTACCTCCGCTGTTCACCGCTCCCGGAGCCACGTAAAACAGACTTCCCACGTTGCGCGCCACCGGCACCTGCTCATAAAACTGCGAACTCAGATTGTCCCCAATCGCCGTTGATGTCGTCTCGATCTCAACCGAATTTGCATTCACCTCCACCGTGTCCGACACCGTGCCGATCTGCAAACTCAGATCCAGATTCGACAACCGGCTGATCACAACATTCACATCCTTGATCTGCGTCGTCTTGAAGCCCTGCCCCTCCGCACTCACCGTGTACACCCCCGGCGTCAGACCGCCGACCGAGTATCGTCCCTGATCGTCAGAGGTCGCCGTACGCCGGTCCGAGCCGCCCACAAACGTGATCTTCGCCCCAGGAACAATCGCTCCGCTCGCATCCGTGACCGTCCCCTGCAAACCACCCTTCACCGAAGAGATCTCTTGCGCAAGGATGTTTTGCACGGAGAAAATCGCCGGTGCGGCAAAAAGTACAGCTGCAAGAATACTGCGGGAGCCCGTTAAGGTCATGTTTCTCCTGAATTAAGCTTGGATACACCACGTGCTGCAATCGTCGGGCCGTTGCGCAAACTCGCCGAATCCTCTCCATTTCCTCAATCAAGCCCCCGGGCAAAAAGAGCAATCTACACCGTTCGGAATTCCTGGCCGCGATCTATGACATTGCGGAGAAACAAAACCCCGCTCCCCACCCTTACTCCCCGCTGCCGCCCTCGCCCGCGTATCCTGAAAGCCAATGCTGTTCCAGAGCAAACCAACCTTCGCGCCGCGACGCCTCCCCCACTGCTCCCTCCTTCTCGTCTGCCTTCTGGCATGCACGTCAACCTACGCCCACCCGGCAAAGCACCCCGACCTCCCCGAAAAGTACGCGCACTGGCTCCACGACGACGTCAACTACCTCATCACCCACGACGAGCAGACCGAATTCCTCGCGCTCCAAACCGACACCGCCCGCGACCGCTTCATCGACAGCTTCTGGCTCCGCCGCGACCCCGACCGAAACGGTCAATCCAACCCCACGCGCGACGAACACTACCGCCGCCTCGCCTATAGCAACGAACACTTCGGCTCCCACAACTTCGGCGACGGCATCCACTCCGATCGCGGCATGGTCTACATCACCCTTGGACCACCGCAGCAGCGCGAGGTCCACCCCGAAGCCCCCCACCTCCGTCCCATCGAAATCTGGTTCTACCAAAACTCCACCGGCGATCTCCCCACCCACTTCTACGTCCTGTTCTACCGCCCAGACTTCAGCAGCGACTTCCGCCTCTACTCCCCCTACATCGATCGCCCGGAGAAGCTCGTCAACGGCACCGACGCCGTCAACAACGATCGCACCGCCATCCACATCATCAGCAACGCCCTCAACGTCGAAGCCGCCCACGTCGCTCTCTCCCTCATCCCCGGCGAGCCCGTCGACCTCAACGCACCCCGCCCCAGCCTTCAATCCGACGTGCTCCTCAATCAGATCCGCGACTTCCGCAACCTACCTTCCACCCGCCGCCTGCTCGATCGCCGCCGCACCCCCTCCGAAGAAGTCTCGCACCGCCTCCTCTTCGGCGCCGAACAGAGCGACCTCACCGTCATGGCCAGCCGCGACGGAGCCGCCGGCGAAAGCCTCCACTACCTCTTCAACCTCCGCAACCCGCGCGACTTCAGCTTCGGCCAGCGCCCAGACGGCGCCTCCTTCTACGCCCTCCGCCTCAAAACAGAGCTGCTCGGCAGCGATGGCCAGCTCATCTCCGACCTCTCCCAAGAGCTCACCGGCACGCTCGACCCCAGCCGCCTCGCCACGCTCAAACAAAAGACCTTCGCCATCGAAGGCCGGCTTCCCGTCGCGCCCGGCAAATACCAGCTTCGTCTCACCCTCACCAACACCGTTAACCAGCAACAATTCCAGCAGACCCGCGCCATCCTCGTCCCCGCGCACGACCAATCGCTCGCCCTCAGCCAGATCCTCTTCACCGACATCTCCAGCCCCACCGCCGACAGCACACATCAACAACCGTTCAGCTTCTCCGGCGTCAAAATCTCCCCGCGTGGAGCCGGGGACGTCACCCTCCCCAGCGGATCTCCCATTCGCATCGTCTTCCAGGTCTGGGAGCCACCCGCCGATCCCGCCCTGCTCCAGGGCGCAACCCTCGACGTCCACTACCTCATCGGCCAGATCGACTCCACAGACAACGCAGACAAACCAGACAAGCTCGAAGAAGACCAAAAGGTCGATCGCGCCGGCTTCGACCCCACCGGCAATCTCCTCCTCGGCAAACAGTTCTCCACCGAGGACCTCGCCCCTGGCAACTACCGTCTCGTCGTCCGCGCCAACAACCCCGCAACCCACGAGACCGCCTACCAGGCCCTCAACTTCAGCATCGCCCCGGCGCAAACACCGCCACCGCAACGCTGGACCGTGCTCGTCCCCCCGCCAGCCACCCCCCCGCCAGGCACCCACAGCCCAGCCGTCGCCGCCGCCGCACAGTCCCATTAAGGCAGTTCTCCTGCACGGCACTCCCACACTCCATCCAACTCACAGCAACAGGAGAAACACCTCTAATTATCCGTCCGATCCCGCTTGTACGGCGTCTGCATCGAAGCCCGCGCCTCGTTCACCGCGCCCTGCGTATTGTCGTTCGTCTGCACCGCCTGCCGGTACTCCCCAACCGCCCGATCCCTCTGCCCCGTCACGTCAAAGATCCGCCCCAGTTCCACATGGCTCCAGACCTCGACCCACTTCGGCTCGCCGTCCCCGCGCAACGCATCGCGAAACGCATTCGCCGCGGCCTGGTAGTTGCGCTGCATAAAGAACACCTCGCCGATCCGGTACGACGCCAAGGAACTCGTCCGGTTCGCGTCCAACGCCTTCTGGTACTCGCCCAACGCCGCCGTCAAGTCGCCCTGCGCCACGTCCTGCTGCCCGCGCAACACCGCCACCCGCACCGCCAGGTCCGACGTACTCTTCAACAACCAACCCTCAGGATCGATCTGGATCCGTCGCGGCCGCCCAAACGTCTCGACCGAATACTGCGACTCAGTCCCGCTCAGGTCCACGCGCCGCACCTCCGTCTTTCCGTCCGTCTCAATCCGCAACTCCACCGGCATCCGAAACAGATCCAGATCCTGCGCTATCGATCCGACCGTCCTGAATCCCTTGTTGTCCCCCAGCCGATACACCGTGAACTTGTCCGCAAACGTCGGCGCCCCCGTCCCATCCACCCACTGCGCAAAAAACGAACTCAGCTGCAACTTCGACTGCGCCTCCGCTACCGTCTCCACATCCGCCGTGCGCACCGACTTGTCCATATACTGGCTCAACAAACCACGCAAAAACGCCCGAAACACCTCATCCCCCATCTCCCACCGCAGCATGTGGAAGACCATCGCGCCCTTCTCCAGCGTCATCGACTGAAACTGCGGTGAAAACGGATCCAGCCGCCCCATCGTCGCCAACGGCTCCGTGTCGTACGCCAGAGCACCCGCCGAAACATCCGTGATCGCCGCCTGAAACGCCGTCTTTCCCGAAGCCTCCTCCAAATACATCAGCTCCGCATACCGGCTCATCCCATTCGTGATCCACGCATCATTCAACGTCGCCGGCGAAATCTCCGACCCCCACCACTGGTGCGACAGCGTATTCGCCAACAGACGCGTCGCATTCCTGGGATCCGCGATCCGGTTGCCCGCAATCCCCGCAATCTCCGGCGCCCAAGCCGCCGAAACCGCATCGTCCGGCAGCTCCACAACGTCGATCCGGCTCGACTCCGGCTGCCCAAAGACGCTCGACATATACTCGAACTCCTTCGAGGCCTGCTGCGCAAACGCCACCGCATTCGGCTTCCGCTTCTCGAGGACAAACATCCGGATGTTGTTCACCCCCGGAGCCGTGATCGGATCGAGAAACTTGCCCGCCACAATCGTCCCCGGAAACCCCGGCTTCGCCCACCTGAACGTGTACTCCGACCGGTTCCCCGGCAAGCTCTTCGTCGCGCTCACACCGCTGCCCGACCCCACCACACGCTCATCCGACGGCACGCGAATATGCATCTCCGCCGTAAACCGGTCCGTCCACAACCCCACCATCGGAAACCACCGGCCCGGATACAGCAGAATACTCACCGGGTCAGCCACCGCCGCCAGCTTGATCCCCTCCACCGGGCTCGTCTCCGCACCGTTCAGCACACCCGCATACGCAAAGTTCCAGGTCGTCGACGTCCCCTTCGGCATCGGCGTCGCCAAGGTCACCCGCACCGTCGAGTTCGTGCTCAACCGCTCACTCGTCAGCGGCTTCCCCCCCGCATCCGTCAGCTTCGTGATCTGTAGCCCGTTATTCAACTCAAACGTCGCCGCCGAAAGATCCTCAAGCGCCGTAAACGTCACCGCCACCGTGGCCGCGAGCTTGTTCGCCGCCGGATCAAGATCGGCCCCAATCACATACCCCGTCACCTGCAGCTGCGGCCGCGCCGGCGGAGCCGCCACCGCCGTCCCAACCAGCCCCACCACCACCAACACCACACCCCAACCAGCTCCACCGAGCAGACCCGCACGCCGTCCCAACCAGATCCTCATACGCATCAGAACCAATCCCTCAAGGGCCAGATCCGCCCAGGCACACCCCAGCCACGCAAAGGTCCGCCAACACTCTTTAGACGCAAAAGACACCGTTTCGGACCTATCGGCCGATCTCACTCCCTGCCTCATCCCCCTTTCGTCGCTCCTCTTGTTGTCATTCCCGGAGGGAATCTGCTGTTGCCTTTGCCTTTGCTTTGCCGTTGCTTGTTTCACCGCCGTCATCCTGAGCGAAGCGAAGGACCCCTGT
>CAXTYQ010000044.1:0-26724 GCA_964248505.1 uncultured Acidobacteriaceae bacterium | reverse complement strand
GCCACCACGCCAAAGCCGGCCCCGACCAAGCCGGCCCCGCCCACCAACCTCCCCTCAAAAGCTCCCGCACCCCTCAACCCGCCGCCCTCGCCCAACGAACTCCGCATCTCCGGCCTCGGCGGAAGCTCCGCCCCCTGGACGATCGTCGTCCTGATGACGTTTCTCACGCTCATCCCTTCGATCCTCCTCTGCATGACGCCGTTCGCCCGCCTCCTCATCGTCTTCCACTTCCTCCGCCAGGCACTCGGCCTCCAAACCACCCCCTCCAACCAGACCCTCATCGGCCTCACCATGATCCTCACCTTCTTCCTCATGCAGCCCGTCGGCCAAAAAATCTACGACGGCTCCATCGCCCCGCTCCAATCCGGCGAGATCACCGCCACCGACGCCCTCGTCCGCGCCGGCGGTCCCATGCGTGAGTTCATGTCCCATTACATCCGCGAAAAGGACGCCGCCCTCTTCCTCGAACTCGCCAAAGAGCCCGCGCCCCGCAACATCGGCGACCTCTCCCTCCGCGTCATGCTCCCCGCCTACATCCTCTCCGAGCTCAAGGCAGGCTTCCAGATCGGCGCCGTCCTCTTCCTCCCCTTTCTCGTCGTCGACATGGTCGTCGCCTCCATCACCACCTCCGTCGGCATGATGCAGCTGCCGCCCGTCGTCATCTCCACCCCACTCAAACTCCTGCTCTTCCTCATGGTCGACGGCTGGAACCTCCTCATCGGCTCCCTCATGCGGAGCTTTAACTAAATGGGCGTCGATCAGATCGTCAATCTCGGCCGCCTCATGCTCGGAGAGGTCGCCATCCTCATCGCGCCCATCCTCGCCATCGCCGTCTTCGTCAGCCTCCTCGTCAACATCGTCCAGGTCCTCACCTCCCTCCAGGATCAGACCCTCTCCGCCGTCCCCCGCCTCCTCGCCACCGGCATCGCTCTCTTCGTCCTCATGCCCTGGATGTGGCGCCACCTCGCCCACTACACCATCCACCTCTTCTCAGACTTCCACGGTCTCCTCCAATGACCCTCGACCTCACAAACCTTCCCCTCCAGGAAACCCTCGGCGGCCTCCTCACCGTCAGCGTCCGACTCTCGGGACTCATGCTCTTCGCCCCGTTCTTCGGCTCGGTCGCCATCCCGCCGCGCGTCAAAGCCGGCTTCGTCTTCGCGCTCACAGCTCTCCTCTATCCCGTCGTCTCCCACACCCTCCACGTCGGCAGCCCGAGCCACTGGCCCGCGGTCGTCTTCGGCGAACTCCTCATCGGAGCCGCGCTCGGCATCGCCACCAACCTCGTCTTCGACGCCGTCCAAATGGCCGGACAGGTCCTCTCCGTGCAGATGGGCTACTCCCTCGTCAATATCCTCGACCCCCAGACCCAGGTCGAATCCACCGTCATGGCCCTCTTCCACCAGACCATCGCCATGCTCATCTTCCTCCGCCTCGACGTCCACAGCTGGCTCCTTCGCGCCATCGGCGCCAGCTTCAACGCTCTCCCGCCCGGCTCGGCCCACATCTCCGGCGCCTTCACCATCGCGGCTCTGCGCGCCGGCGGAAGCGTCTTCGCCATCGGCGTCCAGATCGCCGCTCCCGTCCTCTCCGCAACCCTCGTCACCGACATCATCCTCGGTCTGCTCGGCAAAGCCTCCCCCCAAGCTCCCCTCATGCTCCTCGGCCCCGCCGTCAAAAGCGTCCTCGGCATCGTCCTCATGATCGCCACCCTCAAGTACTGGCCGCCCCTCTTCGAACGCCTCTTCCTGGCCTCCATGGCCGAAGCCGATCACCTTCTCTCGCTCGCAAAATAAACCCTCATGGCCGACTCCAGCAAAACCGAAAAACCTACACCCAAACGCCGCGAAAAAGCCCGCCAACAAGGCCAGGTCGCCCGCTCCCGAGAACTCCCCGGCGTGCTCGCCATCGTCGGCATCGCCGGCGCCCTCACCCTTATGACCGGCGGCGCCGCCACCCATTGGACCAACCTCTACCGCAACACCCTCGACGCCGCCGCCACAGGAGACCTCCAAAGCAACGGCCCCATCCTCTTCTGGAACGCCGTCGAAGTCCTCCGCTGGATCGTTCCCCTCCTCCTCGTCGGCCTCCTCCTGTCCGTCGTCGCCGGCGTCGCCCAGGGCGGCATCAACCTCGCCCCCGAAGCCCTCCAACTCAAATTCGAACGCTTCAGCCCCAGCTCAAAACTCAAACAGATCTTCTCCCCCGTCGGCCTCAGCAACCTCCTCAAAAGCCTCATCCCCTTCTCCCTCATCCTCTGGTTCGGCATCCGTTCGCTCGAATCCAACTGGCGCCACATGATCCAGTCCAACGACCTCGGCGTCCGTCCGCT
Source organism: uncultured Acidobacteriaceae bacterium (assembly GCA_964248505.1). Taxonomy (GTDB): domain Bacteria; phylum Acidobacteriota; class Terriglobia; order Terriglobales; family Acidobacteriaceae; genus Edaphobacter. The sequence continues at coordinate 24,392 of CAXTYQ010000044.1, read as the reverse complement.
CGCCGCCCTCGTCGGCAGCATGGCCCTCGAAGTCGGTTGGAAAGCCGCCGCCGTCCTCTTCGTCTGGTCCGGCGTCGACTACTTCCTCACCTGGCAAAAAATGGAAGGCGACCTCCGCATGTCGCGCGAGGAAATCAAGAAGGAATACAAGGAATCCGACGGAAATCCCGTCATCAAAAACCGCATCCGCAGACTCCAGCGATCCATGCGCCGCACCCAGTCGCTCAAAGCCGCCTCCACCGCTACCCTCGTCATCACCAACCCCACCCACTTCGCCGTCGCCCTCCGCTACGAGCCCGACATGCCCGCACCTCTCGTCGTCGCCAAAGGTGCCGACCTCCTCGCCCAGAAAATCAAGGAGATCGCCCGCGAAAACAACGTCACCATCATGGAAAACAAGCCGCTCGCCCAGGCCCTCTACAAGAGCGTCGAGGTCGGCGACGCCATCCCCGCGGACCTCTACCAGGCCGTCGCCGAAATCCTCGTCGTCCTCTTCCGTGCTCAAGCGGAAGTTCGCGCGCAAGACACCAAAAGTCGCAGCCGAAACGCCGCGGGAGAGGTCATCATTCCGTAATGCCGCAAACCGCCGCCACATCTCCAAACCAATCCAGCATCACCCGCCTCCTCCGCGGCTCCGGCGAGTGGACCGTCCCCATCACCGCCGTCGCCATGCTCTTTGTCATGCTCGTTCCGCTCCCCGGCTTCGTCCTCGACCTCCTCCTCACCCTCTCGATCGCCGCCTCCGTCCTCGTCCTTCTCACCGCCATCCAGATCCTCCGCCCCGTCCAGTTCTCCGTCTTCCCCAGCCTCATCCTCCTCCTCACCCTCATGCGGCTCTCGCTCGACCTCGCCAGCACCCGCCGCATCCTCCTCCACGGCAACGAAGGCCCCTCCGCCGCCGGCAAAGTCATCGAAGCCTTCGGCCAGTTCGTCGTCGGCGGCAACTACATCGTCGGCTTCGTCCTCTTCCTCGCCCTCGTCGCCATCCAGTACCTCGTCATCAGCCACGGCGCCGTCCGCACCGCCGAGGTCACCGCCCGCTTCACCCTCGACGCCATGCCCGGCAAACAAATGGCCATCGACGCCGACCTCAACGCCGGCCTCATCAACGAAGAACAGGCCCGCGCCCGCCGCGAACTCATCGCCCAGGAAGCCGAGTTCTGCGGTGCCATGGACGGCGCCGCCCGCTTCTCCCAGCGCGACTCCCTCGCCACCATCCTCATCATGGTCATCAACATCGTCGCCGGCTTCCTCATCGGCGTCTTCCAGCAAGGCATCCCCTTCCAGGACGCCCTCAAAACCTACACCATCCTCACCGTCGGCGATGGCCTCGTCGCCATCCTCCCGTCCCTCCTCGTCTCCGTCGCCGGCGGCATCGTCGTCACCCGCGCCGCCTCCAAAAACTCGCTCGGCGTCGACGTCCAGGAACAGCTCGGCCGCCGCCCCCTCCTGCTCTGGATCGCCGGCGGCGTCCTCTGCGCGCTCGGCTTCATCCCCGGCCTCCCCAAGTTCGCCTTCTTCTCACTCGCGGGCGCCCTCTTCTTCGGCGCCTACAAGCTCAAAGACAAATCTCCCTCTGGAACAGAAGCCGCCGGCCCCACCTCCGCCACCAACGCAAAGCCCGGAGCCCCCGCCCTCCCCGATCCCATGGACGCCGTCCTCAAGCTCGACGAACTCATGCTCGAGGTGGGCGTCGGCCTCGTCCCCATGGTCGACGCCGCCCAGGGCGGACAACTCCTCTCCCGCGTCCGCTCCCTCCGCAAAAAGCTCGCCCTGCAGATGGGCTTCCTCGTCCCCTCCATCCACATCACCGACAATCTCTCACTCAAGGAGCGCGAGTACGTCGTCTATCTCCGCGGCGTCGAAATCGCCCGCTGGGAGCTCCGCCGAGGCTGCCTCCTCGCCATCAGCTCCGACCCAGACGCCCCCGCTCTCCCCGGCTACGACACCATCGAGCCCGCCTTCAACGTCGGCGCCAAATGGATCCAACCCGAAATCCAGGGACAAGCCATCGCCTCCGGATACGCCGTCGTCGAACCCACCTCCGTCCTCGCCGCCCACCTCGCCGAACTCATCAAGGCCAACGCCCACGAACTCCTCTCGCGCGGCGAAACCAAGCGACTCGTCGACCGCCTCAACGACTCCCACCCCAAGCTCGTCGAAGAACTCATCCCCAAACTCCTCACCCTCGGTGAACTCCAGCGCGTGCTCCAGCAGCTGCTCCGCGAACAGGTCTCCATCCGCGACCTCGGCACCATCCTCGAAAGCCTCATCGAAGCCGCCATCGTCAACAAACACCCCGTCGCCCTCGTCGAAGCCGTCCGACACGCGCTCGGCCGCGCCCTCATCCGACCTCTGCTCGCCGACAACAACGAACTCAAAGTCGTCACGCTCGACCCCTCCATCGAAGACGAATGCATGAAAGCCGCCAACCTCCAACCCAACCAAATCACCTCCAGCGCCCTCCAGGTCAACATCGCTCGTCGCGTCCTCGACGGCCTCAAATCCACCTTCGGCGAAAACGTCAGCGCCGCACCTCCCGTCCTTCTCTGCTCCTCGCCGGGCCGCTTCTACCTCCACCGCCTCCTCGAACCCTTTTTGCCCAAAATCGTCGTCATCTCCCCCAGTGAAATCCCGTCCGTCATCCAGGTGCGTTCCCTCGGTGTCGTCCGCTAATCCCGTTAGTCCATCAGCCCGCTAGCCCCATCAGCCCGTTTGCATCTCTGCCACACCTCAGATTCTCTGCCCGGAGCGCCTCTATGACCGCAGCGCAAATCGCCTACGAAACAGCCGGCTCGGACTTCGATGATCGCAACGATCTCATCGTCCAGCAGCTACCCGAGGTCTACTACATCGCCGCCCGCATTCGCGAACGCCTCCCCCGCCAGGTCGACCTCGAAGACCTCGTCAGCGCCGGCGTCCTCGGCCTCATCGACGCCTGCCAAAAGTACGACGGCGCCAAAAACGTCCAGTTCACCACCTTTGCCCGCTTCCGCATCCGCGGCGCCATCCTCGATAGCCTCCGCGAACTCGACTGGGGATCCCGCACCCTGCGCAAAAAAGCTCGCCTCATCGCCGACTGCAGCGCGGAACTCAAACAGACACTCGGTCGCCAACCCACCGAGGCCGAACTCGCAGCCGCCCTCGCCGTCACCCCAAAACAACTCCAGAAAACCATCTCGGAGATCGAAGGTCTGCAGATCTTCTCGCAAAAGTCCACAACCTCTCCGAAATCCAACTCCGAAAAACACCTCGACCTCATCGAATCCGCTCCCGACAGAACCGACACCAGCCCCTTCCAGCAGTACCTCGCAATGGAGCGCCGAGAACAACTCGAATCCGCCGTCGCCGATCTCACCGAGCGCGAGCAGCTCATCCTCTCGCTCTACTACCGCGACGAACTCACCATGAAAGAGATCGCCTCCGTCATCGGCGCCGCCACCTCCAGGGTCTCGCAGATCCACGCCGCCGCCCTCCTGAAACTCAAATCCTCGCTCAACCACCTCGAACCCAACTTCCGTCCGCCCACACCGCCCCTCACATCCACCACCAGAGGTGCCGCCCAGAGCGGTTCTCCTGTAGGTGTATAGCGAAGACACAGGTCGCATGGCCGTTTTCCCCAATGAAAACGGCGCTCCTACACTCTCTCCGACTCACAGCAACAGGAGAACCGTTCTAATGAAGAAGATCTCCCGCAGCGACTTCGAAGCGATGCTCAAATTCGCCCACGCCCAAACCATCAAAGCCGGCCCAAAAACCCGGTCCGTCCTCCCCTGCAACTTCCGCTCCGCCGGCCGCCTCTCGAACGAAAGCGCACGCGCCCTCACCACCATGCACGAAAGCTTCGCCCGCAACGCCACCAACTCGCTCAGCCTCTATCTCGGCGTCGCCGTCGAAGTCAAATTCATCACACTCACCCAACTTGCCGTCCAGGATCACCTCACCGACATCCAACCGGCCGAGTACCTGCTCCCCTACAGCATCGCTCCCACCCAGGGAAAGCTCCTCATGGAGATCGACAGCCTCCTCCTCTTTCCCATCATCGACCTCCTTCTCGGCGGCAGCGGTGAAGCTCTCTCCGAACCCCGCGAACTCACCGAAATCGATGAGGAACTCATCCAGGGCGTAACCTCCCTCGTCGCCGACCATCTCGCTTCCTCCTGGAAGGGAAGCGCCGTCACCCTGAACCCCGGAAACTCCATCAAACCCAACTTCGCCGCACAGTTCTTCCCAGGAGCCGAGCGCATCGTCGTCATGGTCTTCGAAGTCTCACTCGCCGGCACCTCCAGCCTCCTCCGCATCGTCATCCCCGCCTCCTTTGCCAACACCCTGCTTCGAAACAGCCTCATCGAACCCTCGCGCCGCGGCTCCGGCCAGAACACCGCCGCGCTCAGCCTCCGCGACCGCCTGTTCAACTGCTCGCTCCTCGTCTCCACCGACCTCACCGACCTCCGTGTACCCGTCCGCCATCTCGTCGACCTCAAACCCGGAAGCTTCATCAACCTCAACGTCTCCGTAAAAACCCCAGTCCGGCTCACCCTCGAAAACCGGGATCTCTTCGAAGCCGTCCCGGTCCGCTGCGGTACCCAGAAAGCCGCGCAACTCGGCCCCCCCTCCTCAACCGACTTCAACTCCCGGCCAAACGCCTAAAGAGGATAAAGACCTGTATGAACACTCCCCCAGCCTCCATCTCACTCCAAAGCCTCTTCGTTACCAGCTTCTCGAAAGCCCTCGCCAACGCCTTCTCCGATGCCACCAAAACAGACTGGCGCGCCGAAGCCGCATCGCCCACCGAAACCCACACCCCAGACCCCACCTGCGTCTGCTTCGAACTCGCGCTCAGTGGCGGCCTTGAGGGCCAGGCCTCCGTCGTGCTCACCTCCGCCGACATGCTTCATCTCTCCTCCGAACTCGTCGGACAACCCGCGGAATCCATCGCCGAAGAACACCGCGAGGCCCTCCTCAACACGCTCCGGGCCTCCACATCCAGGCTCATCGACGACCTGCTCGCACAGCACGGCGCCATCACCGTCCAGGCCACGGAGGCAGAAACCCTCGACACCGAGAGCACCGCCATCGCTCACCTCCGTCTCTCCGCGGACAGCAAACCAGGCGGAAGTGTCGTCCTCCACGTCAGCCCCGATCTCCTCCGCGCCATATCGCCCCCAGCCCCCGCCGACACCCCCAATCCCTCCACCTCCAACCCTGAAGCTCCATCCAAATCGTCCCCGCTCCCGGAAGACAAGCGGTTTCAACGCGTCATCGACGTCCCCCTCAACGTAAAACTCCGCTTCGGCCAGCGCCAGCTCACCCTCCGTGAAGTCCTCGACCTCACCAGCGGCTCCCTCGTCGAACTCGACCGCCAGGTAGAAGAACCCGTCGACCTCATGCTCGACGGCCGCATCATCGCCCGCGGAGAGGTCGTCATCGTCGACGGCAACTACGGCATGCGCGTCACCGAAATCCCACCCCTGGCAACCTCCCTCTTCGATCGATAGGGCCGATTCCAATACTCCGTTTCGCTTCAAGGCACGGCTTCAGCCGTGCCTTGAAACGCTTAATTTTCACTCACAGAGTGAACTTATCCCCGCTTTCTGCCGATAAAGGTATCAGCAGAGGCGACAGACGATGATCCAGCACCGTTCCAATACTTGGCGTGACGTCTCGCACCTCATCCCGTCTCCCCCCGCCGGAAACGAAATCCGGCCCCTCTCGCCGGCCACTTTCGCGCCCCCCGTCCCCGTCCTCTCGACAACCATCCTTCAACTCGAACTTCTCCTCCAGGAATCCGCCCTCGACCTCGCCGCCATCTCAGCCGTCCTCCTCACCGACATGGGCGCCGTCATCCAACTCCTGCGCGCCTCCGCCGCGGACGCACCTCGCCCCGAAGACCGTACACCCCGCGTCGGAGACTGTATCGCCAGCCTCGGCACCGACACCTGGTTCAACGCCGTCTCGGCCCTTCCCTTTGTTCGCGAGCGAAATCCCGAGATGGCCGCCGCCGCCGAACACGCCCGCACCATAGCCGAACTCGCCCGTACCCTCAGCTCCGAATTCGGCCTCTGCCCAGAAGACAGCTACATCGTCGGCCTCCTGCACGAGATCCACAACCTCCCCAGCATCCTCGGCTGGAACCTTGCCGCCGAGGGGAGTCGCCCAGCATCTCTGAAGGTGCGCTCGTCCGTGCCCCCCACCGGCGACACCTCCCACTTCCCTCAGGAACTCTGGCGCCCAGAGATAGAATTCCTGCCTCTCCCCATCGCGGCCGCGCTTCGGGAAACCCTCGACCCACGCACTCCCTCCGTCTGGCGCCGCCTCCTCCACGACGCACACACTCTAGCCGCGCTCTCGCCAGAGGAAAACCCAAAAGAATACCCAGAAGATATCCAGAACGGTCTCTCGCGCATTCACTCGCCCTTCGTCACCCACTCGCGTGCGTCCACACCCCTGCCACGCACCTCGACTCTCACCCCGTTCTTCAAACCACTGCAATTCCTGCCCCGTCCTCCTTTCCTCCAGCCGCCGCCGGCCGCCGTCCTCCTCACGTAGCAAAATCACCGTCGGCCTTTCTGGTTGTCATTCCCGAAGGGAATCTGCTTCTGCCCTAGCCCTCGCCCCTCTTGTTGTCATTCCCGAAGGGAATCTGCTTCTGCCGTTGCCAGCTTTCGGCAGCAAACGCCTGCGACAACTTAGAGAGACCGTCGTAGATGAGAAAGCCGCACCCGCACCTTCGGCCACCTCTCATCCCAATCTCATCCAGCCCCGCAAATTCGCGCGAAAAGCCCCAAAACAGCCCCGCATTCAGGCAAGTTTTGCCCAGTCCGATTGGCATCCATCGTGCACTTGGCATAGGCGAGGATTTCAGCAATGGATAGTGGATACTACGCAGCGTGCGCAGGCCTGGTCGCCCGAACGCAAGCGCTCGACACCATCGCCGGCAACATGGCAAACACCAGCACGGCCGGCTACCGAGCACAGAAAAATCTCTTCAGCTCCGTCCTTGCCCAAACCGGCAAAGGCTCCCTCACCCCGCTCAATCAGGCGGCCAACAACTACGGCGTCCTCAGCGGAACCCGCCTCGATCTCTCCCAAGGCACCATGTCCCGAACCGGAAACGACCTCGACGTCGGCATCGAAGGCCCAGCCTTCTTCGCCGTCCAAACCGCCACCGGCACCGCCTACACGCGCGCCGGAAACTTCCAGATCTCCACCAAAGGTCAGCTCGTCACGGCCACCGGCGACCCCGTCCTCGGCGCCAACGGCCCCATCTCCCTCGGCAAAGGCCCCGTCTCGATCAGCCCCGACGGCACCATCTCCGCCAACGGCGCCATCGCCGGCAAACTCAAGCTCGTCGAGTTCGCCCCCGGCGTCGATCTCACCAGCCAAGGCGCCTCCTACTACGCCGCGCCACCCAACACCGGCAGCGCCGCAACGCAGTCCGAACTCCGCCAGGGATCCCTCGAAAGCTCCAACGTCGATCCCGTCACCGGCGTAGTCGAACTCATCGGAGCGCAACGATCCGCCGAAACCATGCGCCACGTCCTGTCCATGCTCGACTCCGAAATGGACAAAACCGCAACCCAGGATCTACCCCGCGTCAGCTAATCCAAAACCCCGCGTCAGCTAATCCACAGATCAAAGATCCGTTTCAACCACAACCCTGAACACCTCGCCTAACCGGCAATGTAGGAGACTTCCCTTGTTTCGTGCCCTCTATACCGCAGCCAGCGGCATGACCGCCCAGCAGATCAACCTCGACAACATCGCCAACAACCTGGCCAACTCCTCCACCGCCGGCTTCCAGCAGCGACGCGTCCAGTTCTCCGATCTCCTCTACCAGAACGACATCATGCCCGGCTCGGCCGCCACCCAGCAGACCACCGTCGCCGCCGGCCTCCAGATCGGCCTCGGCGTCCGCCCCGGAGCCACCGAAGTCATCCAGACCCAGGGCGAATTCGCCGCCACCGGCAACAACCTCGACATCGCCATCAAAGGCGCCGGCTACTTCCAGATCCTGCTCCCCGGCGGCCAGACCGGATACACCCGCGCTGGCTCCTTCCACCTCGACTCCCAAGGCAACGTCGTCACCGCCGACGGCAACGCACTCCAGCCCGCCATCGCCATCCCCATCGACGCCACCAACATCACCGTCGGCAGCGACGGCACCGTCACCGTCACCCAGCCCGGCCAGACGCAGGCCTCCCAGGTCGGCAGCATCCAGACCGCCATCTTCCCCAACCCCGGCGGCCTCAACAGCTCCGGAAACAACATCTTCCTCGCCACCACCGCCTCGGGCGAACCGGTGATCGGCGCCCCCGGCGGAGCCGAAGGCCTCGGCTCCCTCGCCCAGGGCATGCTCGAACAATCCAACGTCAGCGTCGTCGATCAGTTCGTTCAGATGATCGTCGCCCAGCGCTCCTACGAGTCCAACTCCCGCGTCGTCAAAGCCGCCGACGAAATGCTCCAACAGCTAAACCAGCTGGCTCAGTAAGCGAGAGACGCCATGACCCGCTCAGCCCACCCCATCTCGATCTGCCTGCTCGCGCTCATCATCTCCGCCGCACACGCGCAAGCCCCCGCGGCTCCCTCGCCGCAACGCCCCTCTTTACAACGTCCGGAGCGCTTCCCCATCACCACCCTCACCATCGCCTCCGCCCTCGCCACCCCCGAAGCTCCGGTCAGCCCCACCCAAATCGCCCTTCCCACCGAAATCACTGCCGCCGACCCCTCCCCTGCGCTCCAACTCACCTCCATCGAGCGCTCCGGAGACCGAGCAGCCCGACTCAGGCTGGCCTGCACCGTACAAAAACAGTGCCTGCCCTTCTTCGCCACCCTCACCTGGCCCGACACCGCCTCGGCCACCACCGCAACGGCAGCCCTCCGGAGCCAAACTCGCTTCCAGCCATCCGGCCAGCCCCCTTCGGAGCCCGCGGCCATACGCTCGGGTGCCCACGCCACCCTCATCATCGATAGCAACCGCATCCACATCCGCGTCCCCGTGGTCTGCCTCGAAAACGGCGCCGTCGGCCACACCGTCCGCGTTGCCGGCCTCGACGACCGCAAACAGATCTACCGCGCCGAAGTCCTCGACGCAGACTCACTCAAAGGCAGCCTCTAAGGCGGAGATCGATGACCCACATAAAAAAATCCGTCCTGCCCGCGCTCCTCCTCGCCTCCACCCTCGCCACCGCGGCGATTCCGGTCAAACTTCCCAAAAAGAAGTCCCCGGAAGAACTTCGCGAAGAATACCTCGCCCGACTCCAGCAAGACACTCAGCCCTACCCCGACCCACGTACACCAGGCAGTCTCTGGTCCCCCGCCGGCGCCCTCACCGATCCCAGCGCCGACTACAAAGCCCACAACCTCCACGACAACATCGTCGTCCTCGTCTCTGTCCAGACCGCCGCCGCCCAGAGTGGCAACGTAAACAGCGCCCGCGCCTTCGCCACCAACTCAGCCATCACCGGCCTCCCCGGCGGCATCTCCACCCACGGCGTCAACCCGCTCCTCAGCGCCAACTCCAACACCACCCTCAAAGGCCAGGGACAGACCGCCTCCAACACCACCTTCTCCACCAGCCTCACCGGCCAGGTCATCGCCGTCCTCCCCAACGGCAACCTCGTCGTCGAAGCCCAGCGCCAGGTCTTCCTCAACAACCAGCACGAAAACATCATCGTCCGCGGCATAGCCCGCCCCGGAGACGTCGGCCCAAACAACGTCGTCGCCTCCACCGCCCTCAGCAGTCTCGAGATCGAAATGAAAGGCAAAGGCATCATCTCGGACAGCGTCCGCCCACCCAACCCCCTCACCAAAGCCGTCCTCTGGCTCTTCGGATTCTAGATGCCGACCCGACCCCAAACCCGTTCGCACCATGCTCCAGAGCGCCTCTTCGCGCTCGCCGCCATCCTGCTCTCACTCCCGGCATCCCTGCTCGCCTCGACCAGCAACCGCCAGGTCCGTCTCCGCGACATCACCGAGATCCAGGGCGTCCGCGACAACCAGCTCATCGGCTACGGCCTCGTCGTCGGCCTTCGCGGCAGCGGCGATCGCCAACAAACCTTCTTCACCGTCCAAACCCTCTCCAACACCCTCCAGCGCCTCGGCGTTCAGATCCCACAAGGCTCCGTCGTCGTCAAAAACGTAGCCGCGGTCTTCGTCACCGCCTCCCTGCCCGCCTTCTCCAAAAGCGGCATGAAAATCGACATCACCGTCTCCTCGGTCGGCGACGCCAAAAGCCTCGAAGGCGGTGTCCTCCTTATGACCGCCCTCCACGGCAACGACGGCCAGGTCTACGCCGAAGCACAAGGCCCGCTCACCGTCGGCGGCTACTCCACCGGCCTCGCCGGAAACATCCAATCCGTCAATCACCCCACCGTCGGCCGCATCCCCGAAGGCGCCATCGTCGAGCGCGACGCCGGCATCGACCTCCACCGTCTCCAAACCGTCTCCTTCCTTCTCCGCACCCTCGACTTCACCGCCGCAAACGACATCGCCGACCGTATCAACAAGGAGTTCGGCCACACCGTCGCCATCGCCCTCGACAGCCGCCGCGTCGACGTGGACGTCCAGTCCACCGGCCTCAGCTCCGTCCCTGAACTCATCTCACGCGTCCAAAACCTATCGATCAGCCTCCAGGCGCCCGCAAAAGTTATCGTCAACGAGCGAACCGGCACCATCGTCCTTGGCGGAGACGTCACCCTCTCCCCCGTCTCCGTCCTCCACGGTAGCCTCACCATCCAGGTCGAAACCGTCTTCAACGTCTCGCAACCGGCCCCGTTCTCCAACGGCACCACGACCACCGTTGCCAACACTCAAATCGCCGTACAGGACAAGGTCGCTCAATCCATACGCCTCGAAAACGGAGCCAACGTCGAGGAACTCATGAAAGGTCTTCATGCCATCGGCGCTACCGCCCATGACATCGTCGCCATTCTCCAGGCCATCAAGTCCGCCGGCGGCCTCCAAGCCGACCTCGAGGTTATCTAAATGAACCCAATCTCCTCCTCCTCCTCCGCTTCAAGCACCGGATCGACCGGCTCGCCGCTTCAAACCAGCGCGCTTGACACCCAAACCGACCGCCTCACACGCAAACCGGTCGCCAAACCCGCGCCCCAAACCGATTGCGCCATCGAGAAATCAGCAAAAGATTTCGAATCCATCCTCATCGGCCAGTGGCTGCAAGGCGCGGAAAAGACCTTCGCCACCGTCCCAGGAGGGACCGACGAGGATCAAGATCCAGCAAAAGATCAACTCCAAGGAATCGCCATGCAGTCGCTCGCAACCTCTCTCACCGCTTCCGGAGGCTTCGGCCTCGCCAAACTCGTCGCGAAAGGGCTCCATAAAGCAAACAACGCCATCCAGGCGACAGGTCCACCCAAAGAAGATCCAACCCCTCCATCAGGCCACTTCCCACATAAGTTGTAAAAAAATTTGCTCCAACGGCGTTTCGGACTGAACAAATAGCACCCATCTGCCGATATGGTCCTTAGTCGTCGAAAGGAGCTCTCATGCGAGTCGATCTCAAAGGTCCAGTCACACTTCAAGCGATCCAAACGCCCACCATAGCCAACAAGGGGCAAGACGGAAGCAAGGTCGTTTCCCCCGTCGCGGATCGTACAACTCTCTCCTCCAACACGGCTTCGGTCAAAGCCCTCACGACCCAAGCCATGCAAACAGCACCCGTCCGGCAGGCGAAAGTCGACGCTCTCAAACAGTCCGTACAGGACGGCACCTACAAACTCGATCCGGCCAAGATAGCGTCCGCCATCCTCAACGATCACATGTAACTCGTACCTTCCCAAAAAGACTCACCGGCGTAAGCCACAAAACAACCATGAACGCCGACAGCTTACAACCCGATCCGCAGTCCGCCGCTGCCGCCGTGTATCTCGACGAACTCGCGGCGCTCGGCTGTGAACTTCAGACCGCCATGAGCGCCATCGCCGACAACGCTCTCCCCAGCTTCGAAGAGAGCGTCTGGAAGCAGGAACTTCTATGCAGCAACATCCAACGTCTCGCTCGCGTGCTCGATCGTCAAACGCCCGATCCACTCACGGCCAGGCGTATTCACCTGGCTGCGGGAGCCGTCCACGATCTCAACCGCCGTTACGAAATCCTTGTTCGTCACTCCGGACGACTTACCCATCTGCTCTCCAATCTTCACAGCAGCTACTCCGGAAGTGTCGATTCATCCCTCTACGCTGAAAGTTCAAACCGCCCAACTCTGTCCTGTGAGGTCTAGTCGTGTCCGGACTCAATACATCGCTGACGATCGCAACTCAAGCCGTGCTCGCACAAGACGGTGCCCTGCAGATCACCAATAACAACATCGCCAACGCGACTACGCCCGGCTACTCGCGCCAGATCGTAACCCTCAGCTCCGCCGCCATGGTCCAGGGAAACTCAACCGTCGGCGACGGCGTCGTCCTGGGCGGATTCACGAGCGTCCGCAACCAGATACTGCAGCTCAACTTGCAACAGCAAACATCGATCGGCAGCGGCGCCGACACCCAAAGTTCGGCCCTCCAAGCGATTCAAAGCTCCTTCGCCGCTTCCGGCACCGACCTCGGGTCGTCGCTATCCACCTTCTTCAGCAGCATCTCGGCTCTTGCCACCGACCCCACCAATACATCGTCGCGTCAGGCAATCCTCTCCGCCGGCCAAAGCCTCACCACCGCGTTTCACCGCGATTCAGCCGCGCTCACCCAGCTGCAAAGCAACGCCGACTCCCAGATTCCCGACGACGTCTCGCAGATCAACAAACTTACAAGCCAGATCGCTCAACTCAGCGCCCAGCTTGCTCCTGTCCTCACCAGCGGAGGTGACGGAGGATCGCTCACAGACCAGAAAAATCAACTCGTCCTGCAACTCTCCAAACTCACCGGCGTCTCGGAGATTAAAACTGAAAGCGGAGACACCCTCACCATAGGAAACGGAACCCCTCTCGTCGTCGCCGGCCAGAGCTTCCCGCTCCAGGTCACGACTGGAACCGACGGTCTGCACCACATCCTTGACTCCACCGGCACAGACATCACCAGCAGTCTGGCGTCCGCAAGTTCCGGCTCGATCGGGGGAGCACTTCACCTTCGAGACAACGTGGCCACCGGACTCCGCACCCAACTCGACACCCTGGCAAGCCAGTTCGCCGGGGCCATCAACACGGCCCAAGCGTCCGGCTATGACGCAAACGGAGCTGCCGGGCAGCCTCTCTTTGCGGTCCCGTCGACCGTTTCTGGAGCCGCTGCAAACATCGCTTTGACCACCACCGATCCCGCGCTCGTCGCCGCCAGCGCCGACGGCACGCCCAACAGCAACGGAAACCTCGCCAAGCTCTCGGCAATTCAGAACTCCGTTCTCCCCTCCGGCGAAAGCCCGACCAGTGCCTACGCCTCCCTCGTCTACAACGTCGGAGAGGCCGCGTCCACCGCAACCGCAACTTCGGACGCCACGCAACTCTCTCTCCAGCAACTCACTGACCAGATCGGCTCCGTCTCCGGCGTCTCGATCGATGAGGAATCCGCAAATCTGGTCCGCTTCCAGCAATCCTACGAAGCGTCAGCAAAGGTCATCACGACAATCAACACCTTATATTCCGTCATCCTCAACATGAGCAACGGCGGTGGAGGCTACTAACGAAATGCGTGCAAACCCAAACACAATGCCTGACGTCCTCACGGGGATTCAGCAAACCCAACAATCCCTGAACCTCGCGCTCGGCCAGCTGTCGTCCGGCAAACGAGTCAACCTACCTTCAGACGACCCATCCGCCTCTGCGGAGATGGTCCGTAATCTCGCGGCCTCCGCCAACATCGATCAGTACACCAAAAATTCGAGCTCGATTGTCTCTCAGGCCCAGATGGCTGACTCCACTCTCAGCAACGTCGTGTCCTCGCTCAACCAGGCCATCACCGTCGGAACCGAAGGTGCAAACGGAACTCTCACACCTGCAAATCGCGCCGCCGCCGCAGAACAACTTCAAGGCATCATCTCTACGGTCCTCTCGCAAGCCAACACGTCGTTTCGAGGAGCCACTCTCTTCGCTGGCACCGCTCAGACGTCCACACCTTTCACGGCGGACCCGGCCTCCCCCAGCGGGTACACCTACAACGGCAACAGCGGTGTAAACAACGTTGCGATCGGCGACTCGGAAACTGTCCAGACCAACGTTCCCGGCGACCAGATCTTTGACCACGCCGGAGCCAGCGTCCTCGGATCCCTCACAGGACTCCTAACAGCACTCAAGACTGGCACCACCTCTGATATCAGCGCCGCCTCTGTATCGATCACAGACGCCCTCAACTACGTCGGCCAGCAGCGAGCCATCTACGCTGGCACCGTCAACCAGGTAAATGCCCAGGAAAGCTATCTCTCCCAGGAGACCATTACCCTGACCTCTCAACAAAACAATCTCATCGGAGCAGACATTGCCACCTCGGCAACGGCGCTCTCACAAGCTGAAGTGGCTCACAGCGCCGTGCTCGCGGCGGCTGCAAAGACCATTCCAAACTCTCTACTGAACTACCTCAAGTAGAAAAAGAAGAAAATATTTGCTAAAAGGCTAAATATTTTCTAGAAACTGCCGATAACGTCTATGTCACAAGAAACCTAAGCTCTCCGCAAGCCGAAGTCGAAACCAACGAATTCGAATGCAGAGTGCAGGGAAACAAGAAAGTAAAAAGGAGATGTACCGATGGCGCTGACAATTTTGAATAACCTCTCTGCAATGACTGCCGAAAATTCGATGTCGATGACCCAGGCTAACCTGCAGAAAACCCTCACGCAACTCTCAACCGGTCTCCGGGTCAACAATGGATCCGACGATGCCGCCGGCCTCTCGATCGCCAACGGAATGAGCGCCAATATCGCCGCTCTGACGCAATCGTCCCAGAACGCCACCAACGGTATCGGCATGCTCCAGACCGCCGACGGCGCCCTGTCCCAGGTGACAACGCTGCTGAATCGCGCCGTGACACTCGCCACGGAAGCAGGTACTGGAAATGTCACAACCGGCACCAACGGACAGGCTTCCGCGCTTGATAACGAATTTCAGTCCATCCTGACCGAAATCAACCAGATCGGGAACACCACTGACTTCAACGGTCAAAATGTATTCTCTTCCAATTCCCCGACTTCCTTTACCTCCACACAAGCTTCTCTAGCCACCACGACCGCTCTCACCGCCGGTTCAGAGACCAGAATTAGCGATGCGGCTACTAACGGCAGCTTTGTCTTCACGGCTTCTTCCGGAAGCACGATTGCTGATCTCAACTCCGCCATCGCCGCCGCTGTGAGCGCAGGTACCCTTAGCAGCGGCACTACAGCCACGATTACCGCTGGCAACTTGGTGATCGCGACTTCAAACACGTCCGATTCACTGAACGTCACAAGTAACGACGCTGCGCTCGGTGCGTTCGCTCCGACCGTGGGCGGCACCAACAACTCCATGGTATTCATCAGTGACGGTACCCAGTCGGTCGCAGCCAACGTCCAGATCAACACCGCTATCAATGCGCTCTCTGCTACCGCGCTGAGCCTGAATTCTAGTTCGTTGACGAACAAGACCAACGCGCAATCTGCCCTGGCTGCGGTCAACTCAGCAATCAACACGATCTCCGCTCAGCGTGGCACGATCGGCGCCTCCATCAACCGCCTCACCGCCGCCACCAACGTCATGACGAACCAGGTGCAAAATCTGACCAGCGCGTCGAACAGCATCCTGAACGCCGACGTAGGCAAGACCGTTGCGAACATGACCCAGTACAACATCCTCCAGTCCACCGGCATGGCCGCGCTCCAACAGTCGAACCAGGCGCAGCAATCCGTTCTCAAACTGCTCCAGTAGCCCGATAGGAACGGTGAAGTCAGAGAGACTTCACCGTTCCTGTTCTCCCTTGATCCGCCAAGCTAATTACAAACGAAAGCTCGCATCGAAACTCGCCTTAAACGGACGTAAGGAGATCTAATGAGCTCGGTCTCGGCTGTTAACTCACTGTTGGGGTCCTCGACTTCCTCAACCTCATCGACGTCATCGATTGACCTCAGTAGCCTCCTCACGGCCGCCACCGGTGCCACCTCCACCGGTATCGATGTCACCGCCGCCGTCAATGCCGCCGTCTACGCGGCCCAGGCGCCTGAGCGCCAGTGGCAATCCGAGGTCACTACACTCCAATCCCAAGCTAACGCATTTACCCAGCTGCAAACCTCGGTGAGCAGCCTCACGACCGATCTCAACTCACTCAATGACCTCAATGGGCCTTTGTCGGCGCGCTCCGTCAACTCGACGAACACAGCCATCGCGAGCGCAACGGCGGCTCCAGGAACGCCAGCCGGCAGTCACGTTCTTGTCGTCAACAACCTCGCTTCCACCGCGTCGTGGTACTCGCCTGCCGTGGCGAGCAGTAGCTCCTCCCTTGGTACCGGAACGGTACAAATAACTACACAATCCGGAGCCTCAGCACAAATCGCACTCGGTTCGGGGGTCAACACCCTCGATCAACTCGTAACTGCAATCAATTCCCAGAAATTGGGTGTTACAGCAAGCGTCGTCAACGATGCAACCGGATCACGACTTTCAATCCTCAGCAACTCATCCGGGAGCGCAGCAGGATTTTCGGTAAGCTCTGCCACTACAAATTCATCCGCATGGAGCTCCGCTTCGCTGCCGAATTCTGCGACTCTCTCCGCCGGCAGCTTTACCTTAGGAGACGGACAGCAGACGAGCTCCATTGCTGTTTCCAGCGGAGAAACACTGCAGCAGCTTGCAGATTCCATCAACAACACTGGACTGGCAGTAAACGCGACCGTTGTCACTGATACTTCCGGATCTCATCTCGCAATCGCAACTACCACGCCCAGCGCAACTGTAAGCCTCAGCACTGATCCCGTGTTCGCCTTCACCGAACCAACAGCCGGCGTTAACGCCTCACTATCCATAGATGGTATTCCGATCTCCAGTGCTACAAATACCGTAACCGGCGCTGTACCTGGTCTATCCATCAATCTAGCCAACGCTGCTCCCGGCGTACCGATTGGTCTGTCTGTCAGCCCCGATGCCGCTCAGATCACGTCGGCTTTGACGCAGTTCGTAACGGACTACAACTCGGCTCTCACCTTAGTTAATTCTCAATTCTCTTACAGCAGCTCCACTTCCTCCCAAGGCGTCCTCGGCTCAGATCCAACCGTACGGTCTCTGCAGAGCACGCTGATGCAAGCGATCAGCTACACGGCACCGGGCTCAACTTCGGGTGTGAGCACTCTCGCCTCTCTCGGAATATCAATGGGCAACGATGGATCCTTAACACTTGATACAGCAAAGCTCGCAAGTGTCATCCAGAACAATCCAGATTCGGTTCAGACGTTTGTACAAGGACCTTCGCTGAACGGTTTCGCTAACTCCCTCGTCAAGCAGCTAAGCCAGTTCAGCAATCCTTCCTCGGGTGCATTCACTGTGAGCCTAAAAAGCACCAAGACGCAAATCAGCGATCTCAACACCCAGATCTCGTCGTATGAATCGACCTATGTGGCAAACCAGAAAACCTTACTGACAAGTATGTTCAGCAAAGCTGAGATCGCCCTCCAACAGCTCCCAGCACAGATGAAGCAAATACAAGCCGAACTAGGCAACACAAACGGAGGTTAAAGATGGGTTGGAACGAGACCGAGTTGTCGTATAGACGTTCGGCTATCGAAGGTGCAAGTCTAGTTGGCTTGACTGTGGCACTCTACGATACCTTGGCAGGTGATTTGAGCCGAGCCGGTCGAGCTGTCAGACAAAACAATATCGAAGCGCGTTGTAGAGAAGCAAATCACGCATTGCTTGTCCTGGGACACCTTGAGAGCTGGCTGGATTTTCCTGAAGATACCAATCTAGTCCGCAGTCTTGTGATCTTTTACGCCTACATTAGGCAGAGGATCATGTGCGCTCAAGCTCAAAGTGCCGCCTCAATATTTGAGGAACTTGGCACATTAGTCGTGCAAACTCGCGCGAGTTGGCAACAGCTTGACATCCGAAACGCTGATCTTCGGACTGACTTTAGCTCGCCTATGACTACAGCACGCGAAGAAACTTATTCAGCAGAGGACGTCAGAGCGACCCTTAGCTGTTCAGTCTAGTGGCACTAGGTGTTGTTGTGATCCGGGCAATTAGGAGGGAATGCGTCAAAGGTCGTATGGACGGCAGCTGCGCGATCGGAAAGAGTGGGTGAGCCGTGAAATATCTATGAAGAGAACACAGTTAGCGCACCGATTGAAGTTGCTCGATAAAACCACCGTCATGGGTCTAGGCATAGCCGCTGCAGGTGTCTGGGCGAGCTTGCTTATGGGAGGCGTTGGCTATTCGGAAATCCTCCAGCCAAGCGCAGCCTTAATCGTCTTGGGCGGAACAATCGGTGCAGTCATGATTCAGTTCCCGGCTCAAACCCTGCTGCATGCGATCAGCCAATTGCGTCTGCTCTTCTGGACTGATGGTCCAGCCCCAACCCAACGTATTCAATCCCTGACAACTTTCGCATCCTTGGCTCATCGAAGAGGAATACTTGCTCTGGATGCTGAGTTGGAACGCATCGAAGACATCTTCATGAGGAAGACCCTCACATTAGCAGTCGACGGCATACACCCCGACGAACTACGCCGCCGAATGCAAGTAGACCTGAACATGCGCTTGGATCGTGCAGAGCTCGCGTCGGAGGTCTTCGAAACGGCAGGCGGCTTAGCTCCAACAATCGGCATCTTGGGAGCCGTATTGGGTCTCATACACGTCATGCGCATGCTGGCCGACATCGACCAGGTCGGTAAAGGAATCGCGGCAAGCTTTGTGGCTACCCTGTACGGTGTAGGAGCCGCGAATCTACTTCTGCTGCCGATCGGAGGCAAACTGCGACAGCGCGCGCAAGAGGCCCACACCCTCGATGAAATGACGCTCGATGCGGTTGTCGCGATCCTCTGCGGAACAGGTCCTCGTGCCCTCGAGGAGAGCCTAAGCGGATATCTTCTGCAACCGCCGACCCGGCTGCTGCCGCAAGTGATCGCGAAATGAGATCCAATTCGGAACCTAGACGGCACGGCCGAGCGGGCCGAGATCGTTGGCTTATCTCCTATGCAGATCTAATGACGCTGCTCTTAGCTACATTCGCTATCTTGTTCGCCAGCTCCCTCCGTGTGCCCCGGCACGTCCAGCCGCTCCATGAGAGCAAAAACTCCAAGGTGTCGGCAGGCGTTTCCGGTATTGCTACTCCCAACAGCCAAACCGAACTTGTTTCGGATGCCCGGCCCACGCTGCCGCCCCAGACCGGAGGCAACGACCTTGTGGCACTGGAAAAGACGCTACGTACGACATTACAACCGCAGCTGACAAGGGGCGAACTCAATCTTCTGCGCACCAGAGAAGGTCTCGTAATCAGCCTCAGGGAAGGAGGTTTCTTCAAAACCGGGCGCGCCGAACTTACGCCCCAAGCCGCGGCTGAACTCCAATCGATCGCGGAAACAATATTCCAGACGCCGTTGCGGCTTAGAATCGAGGGCCACTCTGACGACCGTCCAATTCACAACACCGCGTTCCGATCCAACTGGGAACTCTCCACCGCACGCGCCGAGGCGGTCCTACAAGCCTTATTGGCTCTCAGCCACACCGATCCCGGGATGCTCTCAGTCGCTGGGTATGGCCCTTACCACCCGATCGCCGACAACGCGACCCCACGTGGCCGGGCAGATAACCGCCGAGTTGACATCGTCGTCATAGCACCGTGACCTCCTGCTGCCGACCCTGCTCCTCATACGTAGCCCCGATCCAGCCAAGATCGCCCAGCAAATATCATGCCAAATCTGGCTCCTCGGCCTTCCCCCGAGTGCGCAGACGCGTCCGACCCGCAGAAGCCCGAGCCGTATACCGAATACCGAAGACAAACCAACTCCGCAAACCGACCAAACAGAGGTTTGTCAACTTCTCTTCAATCCCTGACAACCCGACTGGCTCACTTGGCACCCAATGCACAGGGGTACGGAGCTGCAGGTATCGACCCGAAGGCTACTCTCCCATTTGTCATCAGCAGGGGCGATTTTTGCTGAGAACACGTCCAAATCGCCTCTTGCCCGCGAAGACACGTGCTAGCGCCGATCCCCAGACTAACCAATTACAGAATCAGTAGCGCGGAGGATACATGGCAACAACAGACGATCTCACAACTCTGGTGTGTTTGTTTCATCATCAGGATCAAGCACAAGCAGCCATCAGAGACTTGCTCCAAGCCGGCGTCCCGCAGTCTTCGATATCCGTGACCGGCGGCCAGGCTTCTCAAGGATCAGAATTCTCGAACCGATCGCTCGAAGACCTCGGCGTTCCGGCACGCGATCTGCAACACCTCAACGATGGCGTCAGAGACGGTGGCCTCGTGGTCGCGGTGTCCGCCATATCCGATCACGTCGACAAGGTCGAGGATGTCTTTGAAGCTCACAAGGCCCACAAGATCGACGAAGCCACTATGGGAACAACCGAAGCGGTCGCCGCACCCATGGCCGCGGCTGCAATGCCCTTGGCGACCGGAACCACCCAAACATCTGGTGAAGCCGCGATTCCAATCGTTGAAGAGGAACTCGTCGTCGGCAAACGCGCTGTCAATCAGGGGGGAGTTCGTGTATACCGCCGCATCGTCGAGATTCCCGTCGAGGAATCCGTTCAACTGCGCGAAGAGCACATCCACGTCGAACGCCGTCCCGTAGATCGGGCCGTCACAAATCAGGACCTCGCCATGGCCGACCGTACTGTCGAATTAACCGAAACCGCGGAAGAGGCTGTTGTGGGCAAAGATGCTCGTGTGGTCGAAGAGGTCCGCCTGGGCAAAGACATGACCGAGCGAACCGAACGCATCCACGACACCGTCCGAAAGACTGAGGTAGAGATAGAGGAGATCACCGCAACCGACAACCTTTCCTCGCCGAGCCGAAATTCCAGCCGCACCTAGGCCAGGTACCATCGGCAACCCTCGTCACACCTCAAAACGGACCGCATCAAGTTATTCAGGAGATCATCATGGCCGATCGCGTCAAAGTTTACGAAGAATCCACCAAAAAAGGCCTCCCTATCTGGGCCTGGCTTCTTCCCCTTCTTCTTCTGCTAGCCCTGCTCGCTTACTTCCTTACCCGCCATCGCGCGGAGCCGGCAGCCGTAGTGGCTCCCGTCTCGCAGAACGCTCCAGCAGCGGCAGCAACTCCCGCAGCCTTCCCTGACCTCGGAACCGTCCACTTCGCCACCAACAAAGCAACTCTCACGCCTGAGGGTGAGGCCACCCTTCAACAAGCAGCAGCTGCCATGAAATCAAACCCCAATGCTCATCTCCGGCTTGAGGGTTTCACCGACAGCACCGGAACCGATCCACACAACCTCTCGCTCTCTCAGCAACGCGCTATGACCGTAGCGGACTACCTGAAATCCCAGGGCATCGAAGGAAGTCGCCTCACCGGTGAGGGCTTCGGTCCGTCCGATCCCGTCGCCCCCAATTCAACTGCGGCAGGAAAAGCCGACAATCGGCGCGTCGAACTCTTTTCACAGCAGTAAACCAAACTGCATCAATCACCTATGCAGAACCTAGGAGAATACAAATGTCAAAGACAGTGGTAGGACTCTTCAGCACGGTTGCTCAGGCAGAGCAGGTCAAGCAGTCCCTTGTAAGCAATGGCTACGGCGCCCAGCGCATCTCCGTCGTGGCAAACGATAGCAGCACCTCGACCACAGGAACAACAGGCGCCACCGGCACCGCCGAAGGCATCGGCGAAAAGATCGGCAGCTTCTTCCGTTCCCTAACCGGCGGAGATGAAGAGGCCCATCGCCACTACGCCTCGGGCGTAAGCTCCGGCGGAGCTCTCTTGGCCGTCACCGTCGAAGACTCCGAAGCCAACGAAGTTGCTTCCTTCCTCAAGCAGAACGGAGCAAAGGATATCGACGGCGGCTCGCAGCGCGCAGCCGACTCCGGAACTCCGATCTATGGATCTTCTAACACGAACGCAGCCAACGTCTCCGGAACCGAGTCGATTCCCATCATCGAGGAGCAACTCGTCGTTGGCAAACGTGAAGTGGATCGCGGCGGCGTCCGCATCTACTCTCACGTCACCGAGCGGCCCGTCGAAGCCGACGTCACCCTCCGCGAAGAGCACATCAACGTCGAGCGTCGTCCCGTCAACCGCCCCGCCACGGCAGCCGACTTCCAGACCGGCACCGGCTCCGTCATCGAGCTGACCGCGACCGGGGAAGAAGCCGTGGTCGGCAAGTCCAGCCGCGTCGTCGAAGAAGTCCTCGTCGGTAAACAAAGCACCGAGCGCACCGAGGCCATCCACGACAGCGTCCGGAAAACCGAGGTCGAGGTCGAAAACATCTCCGGCTCCACCACCGGAACCACCGGCTCCTACGGCACAACCAACAAGAAAGACAACTACTAACGAACCGCTCCACGCACAAAAGCAAACCCCAAACAGGCAACCAGGCCGGCCTACGGATCCTCAACTCCGGAGTCCGGCCTGTGCTGTCTCTCGCACCCGACCGACACGACACCCGCACGATAGGACTCTATGAGCAACGTATCTTCCACACTGGGCAGCAACCTCGCCTCCTCCGAGCCGGTCAACATCCTCTCCGTGTCCGGCAACCTCGATCTCTCCTGTACCTACACCGAGCTTCGCCTCTCGAACGGTGAAGTCCTTCGCCTCCCCACCGCTCTTCTGCTCCAGCGTTCCGCCCCCACCGCCGGTCTTCTCGAACCCGGCGACGGCGCACGAGCGAATCTCGCCAACGTCGCCTCAACCCAGATCGACGAAACTGTCATACCCCTCATCGAAGAACATCTGACCGTCGGCAAGCGCACCGTAGCCACCGGCACCGTACGCCTCGAAAAGACCGTGCAGGAGTACCAGCAGCAACTCAACGAGCCCCTCGCTGTTCGCACCTTCGACGTGGAACGCATCATCCTCAACCAGCCGATCGACGTCGCCCCCGAAGTACGCCACGACGGCAACACGACCATCTACCCCCTCGTCGAGGAGCAGCTCATCCTCACCAAACAGCTCATCCTCAAGGAAGAGGTCCGCGTCACCCGTCGCGAAACCGAGCGCCGCGACACCCAGGTGGTCACCCTCCGCCGAGAGCACCTCGATGTCCAAAGAACCCCCGCCTCAGACCTCAACTCCAAGTAGCACAATCCACAAACGCCTCTACTTGCCGCCGCCTTCGGTCAACTCGACCATTCGGTCAACCACCGAAGGCGCGGCAAACTGCTCCACCTTCCCATTCGGCCAACGCACCTCAATCCCACTCAGCCGGACCTCCCCACCCAACCCAAAGTGCAGCCGCAGGTCATTCGACGAGTTATAACTCGACCCGCTCCGCACCTCATCCACCCACGCCCGCCCCGTCCCACGAACCGTCCCACGCACCGTCACCCGAGCCCCAATCGCATCCCGATTCGAAGTCGTCCCCACCAGCCGCACCCCCAGCCAGTGATTCCCGTTCGCCGCCGCCTCGTTCACCAGCAGCATCGGCAGCTCGCTCAAGTTGTTCACCACCGCCTCCATCCGCCCATCATTGAACAGATCCGCCACAGCCAAACCCCGGCTCGACCGCGCCTCCGTCAACCCCGGCCCCGCTCCCTTACTCCCATCCTCAAACTTCCCCCCACCCAGGTTCCGATACAGCAGCCGAGGCTCCCGATACATCGACCCCAGCTTCGCCGAGTCCACCTCCGGGTACACATGCCCGTTCGCCACCAGCAAGTCCGGCCAACCATCGTTATCCACATCCATCGCCACCACACCCCACCCCAGAGCATCCGTGTTCACCGCCAGCCCCGCCGCTGACGTCACATCCGCGTACGTCCCATCGCCATTGCTCCGGTAAAGCGTCGATGTATCGTCCGAAAAATTCGTCTTGAAGATCCCCAGCCGCCCATCCCCAAAAAAGTCCGCCGCCGCCGACCCCATCCCCGCCTGCTCCCGTCCATCCTCGTTGAACGCCACCCCCACATCCGCCGCCACATCCGTAAACGTCCCGTCCCGGTTGTTCCGATACAGGATCGACGGCGTCGAGTCACACGCCACATACACATCCGGCCACCCATCCCCATCAAAGTCCAGCGTCGTCACCGAAAAGCAGTAGTGCCCGTCCGTCCGCTCAAACCCGCTCCGCTTGCTCACATCCTCAAACCGCCCCCCGCCCAGGTTGTGAAACAGCACATTCGGCGCACTCGGCAGACCCCGCGGCCCACACATCACCGCCACCCCCTTCCACATGCACCCCGCCGCCTCTCCCGGAGCCGGCGTTCGCTCCAGATCAAAATGCACATAATTCGCCACCGCGATATCCAACCGCCCATCCCGGTCATAGTCCACAAACGCGCCCCCCGTCCCCCCCTCCT
>CAXTYQ010000043.1:0-26988 GCA_964248505.1 uncultured Acidobacteriaceae bacterium | reverse complement strand
GACCTCATGCACGCCGGCGAAGCCCTCCCCCGCGTGCTCGCCGAAACCCCCATGGTCGAGGTCATCTACGAGATGTCCCGCAAAAAACTCGGCATGACCACCGTCCTCAGCCGCAACCTCCCAAACACCCCAGACCCAATCTCAAATCCAGATCCAGACCCAATCTCAAATCCAGACCCGATCGCCACAAACCAACCAGCCCCCCTCCTCCTCGGCCTCATCTCCGACGGCGACCTCCGCCGCCTGCTCGAACGCGACGGCCCCCACGCGCTCGAGCACCGCGCCGGCGAAATCATGAACCCGCACCCCATCACCATCGACGAAACCGCCTTTGCCACCGCCGCCCTCACCCTCATGGAGCACAAAAAAATCACCTCCCTGATCGTCACTCGCGAGGGAAACGAGGTCCTCGGCGTCGTACACCTCCACGACCTCTGGAGCATGCAACTGATCTAGCAGAGGCCTGATCTCTAGGAGAGGTCTGATCAAGTCTGCCCCCCTGAAAATTCTGCTTTTCTTGTTGTCATTCCCGAGGGGATCTGCTGTTCTTTTGCTTTTCTTGTTGTCATTCCCGAAGGGAATCTGCTGTTCTTCTGCTTTTCTTGTTGTCATTCCCGAAGGGAATCTGCTGTTCTTTTCGGCCGCAAACGCCTCGAAGACTAACTCGGATCCAGGAGACTCGGAATCAAATCCGGCAAGTTCAAATTCGACGTCGCGCTCCCCCTTCGGCCACATCGCCTCAGCCTGTCCGCCTGCGCCCTGCTCGCCCTGTGCGCACCCGCGGCTCCCGGCCAGAGCTCGCCTCCTCCCCCATCCCTCAGCCTGCACCAGGCCATCCAGCAATCCGAAACCAGCGCACAGGCGCGCGAGGGACAGGACAGAATGGAGGCCGCAAACGGCCAGCTGGTCGAGGCCGGCCTTTGGCCCAACCCAAGGCTCTACCTCCAGTCGGAAGATCTGCGCCCCTGGGCCGACAACTTCAGCTTCCCCAATTCCACCGAAGACTACGCCTACCTCGGCCAACTGTTCGAGCTCGGCGGCAAGCGACGTCGCCGCATCGAGCTCGCCAAAGCCAACGTCCAACAGGTGGAGGCCGAGCGTCTGCTCCTGATGCAACAAATCGCAGGTCGCGTCGCAGGTGCTTATTGGGCCGCGGTAGCAAGCGCCGACCTCGCCACGCTCCTCGAAGAAGACATGAAGGCCGTCGACGAGATCGTCCGGTACAACCGCGCAAGAGTGGACGCGGGCGCGATGCGAGGTGTGGACCTGATCCGTGTCGAGATCGAGCGCGATCGCCTCCTCCTCGCCCTCGAAGCAGCCCGCCGCGAAGCCGCCCAGACCCGTATCGACCTGTTTCGTCAGATGGGCCGCGCACCCGACCGCAACGTGCAATTATCGGACGCGATCGACGCCCCCATCGCCATCCCACCCCGGTCCCTGCAAGATATCCTGGCCGCCCGCGCCGATGTCCTCGCTGCACGCGACGCGATCGCCGCGGCCGAAGCCAACGTCCATCTGCAACGCGCGATCGGCGTGCCCGATCTCGATCTTCTGGGCGGCTACAAGCGCAACTCCGGCAACAATACGATCTACAGCAGCCTCCAGCTCCCACTTCCCCTCCACAGTCGCAACCAGGGCGAAATCAGCAGAGCCGAAGCCAATGTGCGCCTGGCAAAAGATCGTCTCGAGCAGATCGAGATGTCGGCCGGTGCGGATGTCGCGGCGGCTCAGGCATCGTACACACACCAGGGGACCGTCGTTCGTGACATCCTTCCCGAAATGCGCGCACGTGCCAAACAGAACCTCGTCATCATGGACGACGCCTACCGCAGCGGCGGTGTCGATCTCCTCCGCTACCTCGACGCCGAGCGCACCGCCTTCGACGTCGAGGTCAGCGCCCTCCGCACCCTCGCCGAGTTTCAACAGGCCGCGCTCCGGCTGCAGCTCGCCTATGGAGTTCAACCATGAATCGTCGGCGTTCCTGTCTCCCTCTGCTGCTGCTGTGCGTTCTGTCCGGCTGCTCGAAGAAGCCGCTCGATGCGAGATCGTCCGACATCTCGGCCTCGGACAAGTCAGGGTCGGCGTCCGCCGCGACCGAGGCCCAGCCCGACAAATCCACCGAGGTTGGTGGAGGTCCGAGCGACACGGTCAAGATAAGCCCCGACGATCAGAAGAGAGGCGGAATCCAGACGGCGTACGTGCTCGTCGAGCGCATACCGCGCACCCTCACGGTGGCCGGTCAGGTGGTCGCCGATGAACAGCACACCTCGCATCTGGGAACAGTTGCCGACGGCCGAATCACTGCGGTCAACGTCCTCCCCGGCGCCAACGTCCGCAAAGGACAGGACCTCGGCAGCCTGCACAGCCATACCGTCCACGAGACCGTGGGCGCTCTCGTCCAGGCCTTCGCCGCGGTCGACCGGCAGCGCGGAGCCGTCATCTTCGCCCGGCAGGAACAGGATCGCTACCACCATCTCTACTCCATCCAGGCGGCCTCGCTCGAAGAATCCCAGCGCTCCGACCAGGGCGTGCTCGAAGCACAAAGATTGCTCCTCGACGCCGAGGCCGACGTCCACATGGAGCGCGAACATCTGTCGGAACTCCTGCAGGTCTCCCCCGATTCCCTCCGTCCCGGCGACCTCTACAACCGCGAGCTGGTCCCGATTCGCTCCCCTGTCAGCGGCGCCGTCCTCGCCCGCTACATCAGCGTCGGCCAGGTCGTCAGTACGGGCTTCGTCGCGTTCGATATCTCCAACCTCTCCACCGTCTGGGTCACGGCTTCGGTCAATCAGCAGGACCTCGCCCTCATCCACGTCGGCGCTCGGGCCGATGTCGTCACCGCCGGCTTCCCGGACCAGATCTTCCACGGCCAGGTCGCCACCGTCGGCGACACGCTCGATCCCACTACCCGCACCGTGCCCGTCCGCATCGTCGTCCCCAACCCGGCAACCCGTCTGCGCCCCGGCATGTTCGCCACCGCGCACATCGCCGAGCCCGCAACCCGCGACACCGTCTTCGTCCCCGAGGTCGCCCTCCAAAACATCAACGGCATGACCGTCCTCTTTGTCACCGGCGATGGCGTCACCTTTCAGGCGCGCACCGTGGACGTGGGCACCCGCTCCATGGGCAAGGCCGAGATCGTCGAAGGCGTCAGACCCGGCGACCGCATCGTCGTCAACGGCGCGTTCATGGTCAAATCCGAAATGCTCAAAGGCACAATGGGCGAGGGCTAGTTGATGCGGAAGCTCCTCGACTTCTTTCTCTCCAATCGCTGGATCGTCGTCGGCCTGCTCCTCGTGCTCATCATCGGCGGGATCACGGTCATGCTCCAGCTTCCGCTCGAGGCCTTCCCCGACCTCACCAACAATCAGGTGGTCGTCACCGTGCAGTGCCCAGGCATGTCGCCGGTCGAAGTCGAGCAACTCGTCACCTACCCCATCGAGACCTCCCTGATGGGCATGCCGAAGCTGCAAATGGTCCGATCAACCTCCAAACTCGACCTCTCCATGGTCACCGTCATCTTCGACGACTCCATGGACAAATACCTCGTCCGGCAGCTCGTCGCCGAGCGGATCAGCCAGGTGCAAAGCCGCCTTCCGGCCGGTCTGCAGCCCCAGATGAATCCCATGTCCACCGCGTTCGGCGAGGTGTACCAGTACACCGTCTCCGCTCCCAAGCTGTCGCTCATGCAGATCAAGACCCTGCAGGACTGGGTGATCCGCTACGCTCTGCTCACCGTTCCGGGCGTCAGCGAGATCAACTCCTGGGGCGGCGAAACCAAGCAGTACACCGCCGAGATCGACCCCGAAAACCTCCGTCGCTTCCACCTGACCGTACACGATGTCGTCCTCGCCCTCGCCAACAACAACGCCAACTTCGGCGGCAGCTACATCGAGCACGCCGAGCAGCAGTACACCGTGCGCGGCCTCGGCCGCGCCGAAAGCATCGCCGATCTCGGCAATATCGTCGTCTCCACCAGCAACGGCATCCCCGTTCTGCTCAAGCAGGTCGCCTCCATCCAGGAAGCCGCCATGCCGCGCCACGGTGCGGTCATGCGCAACGGCCAGGGCGAGACCGTCTCCGGCATGGTCATCATCCTGCGCGGCGAAAACGGACAAAAAATCATCGGCGAAATCAAACAAAAGATCGCCGCCCTCAAGCTTCCAGGCGGCGCCAGGATCATCCCCTTCTACGATCAATCCGATGTCATCAACGCCACCACCGCAACCGTTCGCCGCAACCTCATCGAGGCGGCCGTCCTCGTCATCGTCATCCTCCTCATCTTCCTCGGCGACTGGCGCGCCGCCCTCGTCGTCGCCATCACCATCCCTCTGTCGCTGCTCTTCGGCTTCCTCGGCATGGATCTGTTCGGCATCTCCGTCAACCTCATGAGCCTCGGTGCCATCGACTTCGGCACCATCGTCGACGGCTCCGTCGTCATGACCGAAAACTGTATGCACCGCCTCGAAAACGGTGATCCCAACCGGCCTCTACTCAGCATCGTGCGCGAGGCGGCGCACGAGATCTCGCGACCCGTCATCTTCGGCGTTCTCATCATCATCGCCGTCTACCTTCCCGTGCTCACGCTCCAAAGCCTGGAAGGCCGCATGTTCCGCCCCATGGCCGTCACCGTGGTCTCAGCGCTGGCAGGTTCGCTCCTGCTCGCTCTCTTCGCCGTTCCGACCATGTGCACCGTCGCTCTGCGACATCGCGCAAAGACCCTCAGAAACTCCGTCGGTCCGACCAAAGTCCCAGCCCCCACCTGGTTCGATCGTCTGCGTGACGCGTACGGACGTTCGCTCGGCAAGAGCGAGCGCCACCGCACACCCATCCTCATCGTCAGCATGGCCCTCATCGTCCTCGCCCTCGGATCGCTGAAGTTCATCGGAACGGAGTTCATGCCCACACTCGACGAGGGATCCATGGTCGTAACCTCCAAGCGCCTTCCCGGCATCGCGTTAACAGAATCCGTCTCCATCGGAAACGAGATCGAAAAAACCATCAAGGCAAGGCCCGAGGTCACCAGCATCGTCACCAAACTCGGCAGGCCCGACCTGGCCACCGAGGCCATGGGCGAGTACGAGTCCGACTCCTACCTGAGCTTCACGCCCAGGCTCCAGAACGCCAGCCCCAAAAGCAAGCAGACGTTCACGGACGACCTCGAAAAGTCGCTTGGCAAAATCCCCGGCGTAACGTACGAAATCACGCAGCCGATGCAAATGCGCATGGACGAGACCATCACGGGAACCCGCGGCGATGTCGCCTTGAAGATCTTCGGCGAAGACCTCGGCACACTCGAGCAAATGGCCCACACAGCGCAAAAAATCATCTCGGGCGTCCCCGGCGCCTCCGAAACCCAGATGGAAATCATCTCCGGCGCGCAGGAGCTGCAGGTGCGCGTCGACCGTGCCGCCGCCGCTCGCTACGGTGTCAACGTCTCCGACATCCAGGAGGTGATCGAAACCCTCTACGGCTCCAAACAGATCTCCGAAATGCTCCTCGGCGAAGAGCGCTTCCCGATCGCCATCCGTCTTCCCGCCAGCCTGCGCAACGATCCCGAACAGCTTCGATCACTCGAAATCAAAACCCCCCAAGGCGAGCTCGTCCGGTTGGACCAGATCGCCGACATCAAAACCGTCGGCGGCCCCATCCTCATCAATCGCGAACAGGCCCACCGCAGAGCCGTCGTCATGAGCAACGTAAGCGGGAGAGATCTCGGCAGCTTCGTCCAGGATTGCAAATCCGCCGTCGAACAGAAACTTCCGTTGCCCCCCGGATATCGCCTGGAATGGGGCGGCCAATACGAAAATCAAAAGCGCGCCCAACAGCGTCTGCTCATCGTCTTTCCCGTCTCTCTGCTCATCATCTCCGCTCTTCTCTACGCAACCTTCAACAACGCCCGCCAGATGTTTCTCATCCTCCTCATCGTCCCGCTCGCGCTCGTCGGCGGCATCGCCGCTCTTTGGCTGCGCGGCATCAACCTCAACCTCTCCGCGTGCGTCGGATTCATCGCGCTCTTCGGAATTGCCGTTCTAAACGGCGTCGTCATGGTCAGCCACATCAACTCACTTCGCAAAGATGGCAAAACGATAGAGGAAGCCGTTCGCGAGGGAGCCACCGACCGTCTGCGCCCCGTCCTCATCACCGCTCTTGTAGCCAGCCTGGGATTCATCCCCATGGCCATCTCCACCTCACGCGGCGCCGAGGTAGAACGCCCCCTCGCCACCGTCGTCATCGGCGGCCTCCTCTCCGCAACCGCCCTCACCCTCTACGTCCTCCCACTCATGTACCCCTGGTTCAGCAAAACCCTCGAAACCCACGCAAAGGCAATAACTCATTCCTCATAACTCATAACTCATAACTCATTCCTCATAACTCATTCCTCATAACTCATCAATTTTCCGCAGCCATACCAAGCAGGATCGCTTCCGCCCTCGCCCTTCTAGGGCCTAAACCGAGCAAACTACCGCGCATACAGCAACAGCAAGACCACGGCAAGGCCAACCAGAACGGCGACAGAGACGATCTGAAAAGCGCGTCCCCCGCGTCCCGGCGCCGTCTTCTGAGTTACTCCAACCCCGCTCTCTGCCTCAGACACATTCCCCCGATCCGTCTCACGAAACGACACCCGCAGCAACACGATGCTGACGTTATCAGGAGCGCCCGCCCCCAGCGCCAAAGAGAGAAGCGCGTCGGCGGTAATCGTTTGCTCCGCCCCGGCACGTCTCAACTCGCGGGCCAGCTGAGCCTCCGAGACATACCCCCACAAACCATCCGAGCACAGCAGCAAAACATCGCCCTCTTCGAGAGCCACCGTTGCCAGTTCAAGCTCAGCGCCGACCTGCCCCAGGCTGCTGGTAAGAATGTGCCCACTCGGATGCGTGCGCGCCTCGTCCTCGGTCAGGATGCCTTCGTCGATCATCCTCTGGACCACCGTGTGATCGCGAGTCAACCGGCGCACCTCCCCTCCTCGGCCCAGATACACGCGCGAATCCCCAAGATGCCCGACCGTCGCCGACCGCCCTCGCACAAGCACGGCTGCCACCGTCGAAGCCATCGCGCCGAACTCCGGCTCCACCTCACGCATCGTCTGGATCCGCCTGTGAATCACCTCGGTCGCGCGCTGCAACGCCTCCGCGGGAGACTCGTCGCCTATCACCGCACCCACGCCCGCCGCAGGCGCCATCAGGCCCTCGTACACCTCGACGGCAAGACTCGCGGCCTCCCCTCCGCCGGCATCTCCGCCCACGCCGTCGGCAACGACGAAGATCTCCCCAAGCTCGCCGACAGCATGGCCGATGCGGTCCTGATTCTCTCCCCGCACCAGACCCACATGGCAGCAAGAGCTCGACTCAACATGGGCAACGAACTCCAGGGAAGAATCCGTCTGAATAGCGGAAGACACCGACGTCGCGGGTTCGATCTCCATGCTGTACGCCTCGTCGTCCATGTGCCTTTACAGAATGTCGCGCATACGCAAAAAGCTCAAAACGGCAGCCAGGAGCAGAACCGTCATACCGATCAGCGCCGCCATCGCCTCCGTGTAGCTGAACCGCGCGGACTTGCCCGCGGCCGCTGCCGTCGGTCGCGAACTGCCATTCTCCGCGACCACCGCCTCAGGCACCTGGAGTGTTGCCGCGTCAACACCTTTGCCCCCACTCCGCGCGCCGTCCGGGCACGCGTCCCACGTCTCAGGGCCAGGCAAATACGCGCACACGTGGCCACGCGCCTCGTCAATCATGTTTCGTTCAAACGCCCATCGCGAGGGCGCAAGATAGCTCATCAACCGCGCCGGCAAGGGCATCTTGTAAGCCGCGCGAATGCCGCCGCCAAGCGTGATCACCGGAAGCAGGACCACAGGAAGAAGCGCGATA
The DNA here is from genome assembly GCA_964248505.1 of uncultured Acidobacteriaceae bacterium. Classification (GTDB taxonomy): domain Bacteria; phylum Acidobacteriota; class Terriglobia; order Terriglobales; family Acidobacteriaceae; genus Edaphobacter. Next base: position 19,114 of record CAXTYQ010000043.1, on the reverse strand, counting down.
GCCGTCTCCGTCGTGCTGCTGCGAGCCGAGATCGCCAGACCGAGAGCCGCTCCGACAAGCGAAGATGTAATCAAAATCCCAGCCTGCCGAAAGTAGTCGCCGCGCAGGTCGCAGGCGAAGTAAACGATCGTCAAGAGAGTGAGGCACTGAAACACACACAAGCCAAACAGCACCGCAAACTTCGAGAAGACATACGACGGCAGCTTCAGATTCACCATGCGCTCCCTCTGAAACACCGACCACTCGCCCACAATGTCGCGCGCCGCGTTGTTGCAGCCGAACCAGATGGCGGCCACCACCAGGAGAAATTCAATGCCCGTCAGATTCGCGCTCAACGCCGTGAAGTTCTGCTGCGCATGCATCTCGGCCGCGCCGCCCGCCGCACTCCCCAGCGACGCCGGTTCCTTGGTCCTGCCAAACACCAAGGCAATCAAAACGGCAAACAAGGGCGCCTGCAACAACGTAATAATCAGCTGCGCACGATCGCGCGATCGCAACACAAGGTTGCGCCGCAGCAGCGTCCACCATTGCACCAGGTTCCATCGCCGTCCAGCGGAGTTCACGCCCGTGCCGGTCCCCTGCACCTTGCCCGCGCGGTCCTCAACAAACAGCTTGCGGTAGCGCGATCGATTGAAGTGGCCGACCCACTCGCTCGTAGGCTTGGTCGAAAGTCCCGTCAACAGCATCTCCGGATTCAACAGCTTCTTATCTTCAATCTGCGCCGCCGGCGGATGGAAAAACTCGATCGAATCGGGAAACGCCGGCCCAAAATACGCCAGCGAACCGCAACCCCCACGGTCGCGCGAGATCATGATCAGGTTGTCGAACTTCTTGTAGACCGCAATGCTCGGCTGGTGGATCGTCGTGATAATCGTCTTTCCCTCCCGCGCCAGCCGCTGCAAAAGATCGATCACCCCCTCCGCGTCATACGACGACAAACCCGAAGTCGGTTCATCCAAGAACAGCACAGGCGTGTCCGTCATCAGTTCCATCGCAATATTCACGCGTTTACGCTGGCCGCCGCTAAGCACCTTCTTCTCCGGAGACCCGATCAGCGTATCCTTCTTGTCCAAAATGCCAAGCTCCTCCAAGATCTTGTCAATGCGCTTGTCGATCTCGTCATCGCGCAGATCCGTGCGCAGCTTGGTCGAAAAGTAGAGCGCCTCGCGCACCGTCAGCTGCGAGTGAACAATGTCGTCCTGCGGAACATAGCCCATCTGCTGCCGGTACAGATCAAAACTCTGGTAAAGATCGACGCCGTTGAACAGCACGCGCCCGGCCGCCGGTGGCGTGTAGCCGTTCAGAGCCTTCAGAAACGTAGTCTTGCCCGCGCCCGCCGGACCCATCAGAGCCACCATCTCGGACGGATACACCGTCAGCGAGATCGGCTCGAGCAGACGCTTCCCACCCACGTCGACGCACACCCCCTCCGCCGCGATCGAAACGTTGCCCTTGTACTCGCGCTTCTCAAGCCTGCCCCCCGCGCCCAGCCGAAACTGAAAGCTGCCGAGACCGATCACCTGTCCGCTCTGAATCTCCGTCGCGCCCGTAATGCGCACACCGTCGACAAACGTGCCGTTGCGCGAATCGAGATCCTCCACCAGAACCTTTCCGCCCACACGCTTCACCCGCGCATGCCGCCACGAAATCAAAGGATCGTCCAGCGGCTCCTGAGAGGTCGGATCGCGTCCGATAATCACGCTGTCCGCGCTCTCCTCCACGCTCTGGTACGCGTCCAGGCCGAGCGATGCACCCGAAACATCCAGCAAACGCGCGGCGGAAACCTTCAGCGATCCAAAATAAACGTTGTCCCCGGCACCCAACGGCGTCCGTGTAATCCGGTTGCCGAAACGATGGATGTATGTGCCGTTCGAGGAGTTGAGGTCTTCAAGAACGCTCTGCCCATGCTCCTCGACAATCCGCGCGTGCTGCCACGAGACGATCGGAAAATCCAGAACCACATCCGACTCCGGAGACCGTCCGATCGTGATCGTTCGCTTCATCACCTGCGTGCGCGGCATGGCTTGGGTGTTGGGCATAGTCTCCTCAAAAAGTCCTCAAAAATCCAAAAGTCCGGTTAGCGCGCGGCACAAGACAACTCAAAAGTTCATGGTGCAAAGCTGGCCGTGTCATCCACCTTTACAGGCTTGGCTCCGCTGTAAAGCGCCGTCGCGGTCTTGTCGTCGACCTCGGTCACCTTGGCCGTGCCGAGCGGTTCATACATCACCTTCAGCACAGCTCCGCTCTTGTCGCGAATGGTTCGACCGGTCCGCGAGATCTGAACGACGTCGCCCACCCGCACTCCACCATTCGCTCCGACCGCAATGATCAGCGTGTTAGCCTCGGCATCGGCCACAGCGCCTTTGTACGGTTTGCGCGCCACTGCGATCGTCTCCGACAACGCGGGCGATGCGTTCAACTGCGCGGCCATCCCCTTGGTCGCCTTTAGCGTCGCTTCGTTCAACACCGGACTGCCCATCTGCTGGTTGTTCGCGCCCGAGGCAACCTGCAGCTCCGCGTTCTCCGCCTCCCCCGTGCCCTGAGCCGTCGTAATCACCACACCGGTGTTGACATCGACCAGCCGCGCCGTAATCACCATCGAGACCTTGGTCTGCATCCGGTGCGCCTGAGTTTTATTGCCTGACCCCGTGGTGGCAAGCGAAGCCCACCTGCTCCCGTTGGTCTCCTTGGTCGACCCCGCAAACTGCACCACGGAGCCGATCAAAATCGCATCAACCCCGGCAATCTTGCCGATGCGCGCCGCCGTCTTGTCATCCATGCGATCGCTGTTCGAAAGGTTCTGCTCCTTCAAAACACGGTCCAGCGCCGACCGCTCCACAATCTCCACCTTGCCCGCACCCGCGATCTCATTCACCAGAAGATTCGAGAGCGCAAGCCCGAGATCGTCCCTCACCCCCATCTTCTCCGCCGTCTGCTTCGTGTCCGCGCCCGTCTCAAAACTCAGCACCGCAATCCGCTTTTTGCGCTGTCCCTGTGCCGCCATCGCACACAGCAAAATCAGCGCAACAAACGCACCCCGGACCACCCTCGCCCGCATCCACCTCGACCTCTCGCCCCTGCTCTTCATCGCCGCCTCCCTCTCCGCTTACCTGCCTAAAAACGCTTCCAAATCGTTCTGTTCCGCCTGCGCCAAAGCCGCAAACTTACCCGCCCGGTCCGCATCATGCATCGCCAGCGCCTGCTTCGCCTTGGCCAGGTTCAGGTTCATACCTGCCTGCTTGCCGGCAATGTCGCCGCGCATCGAAACCCCGTCCTTCTGCATGCTCCTTTGCATCGTGTTCAGGCTGTTGTTGATCGCGACCGCGTGGCTTTCGATCTCATCGATCTGCACCTCCTCCTGATCGAGCTTCGCCTTCACCGCCGGACTCATCGAAGGCGGTGGCTGCGCTACCGTACCCTCACCACCACCAACCGCCGCCTTGCCCGAGACAGCCACGCCGCCGCTCTTCTCCCCTCCAACCTGCGCCAGCGTCGCGCCCGCAGCCGAGCCCCCCGGCAAACCGGAATTCGCTCGCATCGGGCCGGGCGCAGTCCGATTCGGCAACACACCAACCGCATGCGGAGCCGCTCCCGCCGGCACCCCGCTAGCCCCATTAGCCCCGCCAGCCCCGTTCCCCATCGCCGCCGGTACCGCCCCCGCAGCCCCCGCCGCCGCTGGCCCCGATGAACTCGATCTCCCCTCGTCCTTCACAATCCTGTCCCCGTGCGCATGAAACACCGGCAACGTCGTCATGGCGCTCGCGGCCACCGCGATCCCGGCGCTCACGTACAACACACGATGCCGCGCAAACCCCTTCTTCTGCACCGCAAGGGCAACCGGCGGCGGCGGCGTGTACCTCGGTATGCCGTTAACCTCGGTCATGCGGCGATCCGTGTAAGCATCGCGAACCAGTGTCCCCGAAGTCCCCGAAGCCCCCGAGCCCAGCCGAGGCTCCACCGTCGTCGCCAACCGAGCCCCACTCTGCGCGCTCAAACCCTCAACCACCGTAGAGGATCGCAACGCCGGGAAATCCGTCCGCGCCCCGCCCACACCGGCCGCCTGCATCGGCCTTGGCAAGCCCTGCGCAACCCCCTCAAACACGTCCATCGATCGGATCGCCTCGCGAACCGCATCGGCCGTCTGAAACCGGTTCTCCGGCTCCTTCGCAAGCAGCTTCAGGATGATCCGGTTCAACTCCTCCGGCACCCCCGGCACACACTCAGCCGGCGGCCTCGGCGCCTGGTTCATGTGCGCCGCCATCAACTCGTAATCGCTCGTGCCCTTGAACGGCTGCTCGCCCGTAATCGTCTCGTATAGAAAAATCCCCATCGAATACAGGTCCGATCGACCATCCGTGCTCTTGCCCGCGATCTGTTCCGGAGACATGTAGCTCACCGTCCCGATCGTGGCGCCCGTCTGCGTCAGCGCCCGGTCCGCGCCGCTCCGCGCAATGCCGAAGTCCATCAGCTTCACCACACCATCCGGCGTCAACATGATGTTCGAAGGCTTGATGTCGCGATGAACGATCCCTCGCGCGTGCGCATATCCAAGCGCCGCAAGCGCCTGATCGAAGTAGTTCAGAGCGCTCTTCAGCGGAACGGCGCGGCGATCAAGCAGATCGGAAAACGTGTCGCCGTCCACAAACTCCATCACCATGATCAGGTGGTTTTCGAGCGTCTGCGCCGTGCACAGATTCGCGATATTCGGGTGGTGAAGACTGGCCACCAGCTTGATCTCGCGCAAAAAACGTTCGCCCACCTCCCTGTGATCCGAAAGCGACGGCAGGAGGATCTTCATCGCCTCCACCCGATCCGAGATCACATTGCGCACACGGTATACCTTGCCCATGCCGCCCGCGCCCAAAACGCCCAGGATCTCGTAGTCGCCGATCCGCTGGTTCAGCTCATCACTCATACTCACCTCCGTCGCGCAACGACACAGCACTTACCCCCTGTCCCGCGTGCACAGGCGCGGCCGCCGAGAGCGCGACAACCGTCTTCTCGCCAACGATCATGCCGACCACGCCGCCCTCCAGCATCAAGGGCGAACCAAAGACCGCCTCGTTCACCGGCCTCGGAATCTGCAACGCCGTCCCCGGATCTCCCCGGCCTAAATCCAGAACTCGCAGAGCTCTTCCATCTCCAGCCGATCGCCGCAGAACCGTCATGTCGCCGGCCCCGGCCCCAGAAAGCGACCCAGAAAGAAGCCCAGGCGCAAGCCTCACCACCGGCGTCCCCGCCGCACGCCCAAACTCGAGCAAGGCAAAGTTGCCGGCACTCTCGCGTTCGAGGACCGTCACCGCCCGGCCATTCGGCATCAACAGCCGAATCCGCTCCGGATGTCCGCGCTCGACGACGAGAAAATCCCCACGCGCACGGCTCCACCCACGCTCCCCGGCACCGCCCGCCGCCGACGCCGAGAACACATCTGTATCAACCGTCGCCGCCGTCTCGCCTCGATCCAGAGCCGCGGCCGTCCCGACCGAATACGCCCACGGTTCCAGCACCTCCGCAGGAACCAGAACATGCCTCTCATCCACCCAGAAGCCCATCCGCACACACGAGTTCGTGCTCGTTCCGTCCTTGCCCTTCATCTGATACGTCGTCCGAACCACGACCACAGGCGCGACTATCTGAGCTCCAGGGAGACCACTCTCCGCCGTGATCCGCACTCCCGCGACCCGGTCCAGCAGCGAAACAGACGTGCCGAGCGCCCTCTGCGCAAGTGCAAGCGCGCCCACGCCCAGCTGCGTCGGCCCATCTACCGCGGCCTCGTCAAACGGGACGTTCTGATCAATCTGGAGCGCAGCCACCGGGTGCAAATCGCGCTTCGCCAACTTGCCCAGCAACGACATGTCCAGATCCGCCCAGACCTCGCCCGTCACCCGGACACGATGTCGATCCAGCATCCCGTCCATCACCGCGGGCGTCGGAAAATCCGAGTAAAACACCGAAATCCGCGCGTTCGGCAGCGACACAGGCTTGCCGCGCTCGAACACAAACTCCCCTCGCAGCGGCTCCATATACACCGGCGTCTTCTCATCCAGGCGCATGCCGCGAAACCGCACACCGCGCAGAACCGCATTCATCGCCGGCGTGATCTCGATCGCCGCCAAGAGCTCGGCCCTGTCCCCGAGCAGACGATGGAGCGTCACACTCTGGAGCGTCACGGCAACACCCCCCGCCTCGGCCCCGCCCCCAGGTAGATCCTCACCGCCCAGATCTGCCGCGAGCCCGAAACATGCCGTCAACAACAAAATCGCGCCCAAGCCCCGGGCCCTCCTGCATCGGTCCGTCTTCCACATGTCAGAGAAAACCTGCGAGACACGCAACATCAGAACGTCCTTTCCGATACAGTCGTCACGTCTCATCTCCGCGGCTCACCCAAAAGGCCGATGGCCCCGAAGAACATGGGTTGCCGGAGATCAGAGCAGTGCTATCATTGGCCCCAATTCCGTAAGTCCGTTTCTGTAACTCCGCTTGTCCATGCCTTGCGTAGAAAAGTTCCACGAGCTGTCATGGCTCGCAACTTTCTTTTCTAGACCTCTCAAGGAACGCCTTCTGCCATGTCGATGCCTGCGAGCCGAAAAGCCCTGGACGACCTGTTCAGCCTCACCTACGAAGAACTGCGGCGCCTCGCCGGATGCATCGTTCGCCACGACGCCGGCGCCGGAATTACCCCAACCACGCTGGTCAACGAGGCCTGGCTGAAGCTCGCCGGATCGCCCGAGATCGGGCAAACCTCGCCGCTTCACTTTCGCCGCATCGCCGGCCGCGCCATGCGGCAGGTCCTCGTCGATGCCGCCAGACGCCGTCACGCCGCCATCCACGGCGGCGGTCACCTCCGCGTCACCTTCGACGAATCCCTCGGGATCGCCGCAATGGCCGACGACCGCGACGTGCTAGCCCTCGATAGCGCCCTCGACGTCCTCAATGAACTCTCGCCGCGGCAGGCCGTGCTCGTCGAAGCACGCTTCTTCGGCGGCTACAGCTGCGAGGAATGCGCGGCAATCCTCGACGTCTCCGAGGCCACCGTCATGCGCGACTGGCGCACCGCCCGTGCCTGGCTGGCGCGAGAGATCCGGCAAAACCTCGGCGATCTCGCACCATCTCCCACACCCGTCAGCCGTGGCGGTCCCGCATGATCGCCGCCCAGTGGGAGCGCGCCCAGGCCATCTTTCTCGCCATCGTCGACCAGCCCCGGGACGCGCAGAGAGACGCCGTCCATCAACGCTGCCCCGACGACCCCGCGCTCGCCACAACCATCCTCGAAATGCTCGACGAGGATCGCCGGCGACATTCTCTGCTCGACGCCGATCTCTCCGGCCTCGCACAAACCGCGCTCCGCAGCGATCAGGTCGAAACCCTCGTCGAGCAGCAGATCGGCCCTTACCGCCTCGTCCGCCTGCTCGGTGAGGGCGGAACCGGCGTCGTCTACCTCGCCGAGCGCTTGCACATCGGCGGCAACGTCGCCATCAAACTCCTCCGCCACGCCTGGCTCTCCCCCATGCGGCGCGATCGATTCGCCCAGGAACAACAGACCCTCGCCCAACTCAACCACCCCGGCATCGCCCGCATCTACGACGCAAACACCCTCAGCGACGGAACTCCGTGGTTCGTCATGGAGTTCGTCGATGGGCACTCGCTCACCCACTGGCTCCACCTGCGCGGCGGGGGCGTGCGCCAAGACCTCGTGCTCTTTCGCCAGATCTGCGAGGCCGTTCGCTACGCCCACAGCCACGCCATCGTCCACCGCGACCTCAAGCCGTCCAACATCCTCGTCACCCCCGAGGGCGTGGTCAAGCTGCTCGACTTCGGCATCGCCAAACAACTCCACGCGGGCGAACTCGGAGATCAGACACTCGACGGACTCCGAATGTTGACGCCCGCCTACGCCGCGCCGGAGCAGAGCAACGGTGAACCCGTCGGTGTCTTCACCGACGTCTACGCGCTCGGCGTCATCCTGTACGAAATCCTCGCCGACACTCTCCCGCCGCCTGCGAAAGCCGCCGCCGGACGGGAGACCGACCACCTCCCCAAAGCACCCTCGGCCGCCGCGTCCGCGCAATCCGCCACCGTCCGCCGCAACCCTCTGCCAAAGCGCGATTGGGCCGATCTCGACGTACTCTGTCTCACCGCGCTCGAGCCGGAGCCCGAGCGTCGCTACCACACCGTCGACGCCCTTCTCCAGGATCTCGACGCGTTCCTCGATGGCCGGCCTCTCCTCGCGCGGCCGCGCAGCCGACGCGATATCGCGCTCAAATTCGCCCGCCGCCACAGCTCCGCACTCATCTCCGCCGCTCTTGCCATCACGGTCTTTCTCGTCGCCTTCACGGTGTTCACCATCCGCCTGGCGCACGCGCGCGACGCCGCCGTCGCCGAAGCCGCACGCGTCAATCGCCTGCGCCACTTCACCGAAAGCCTCTTCGACGGCGGTGACGCGGAAGCAGGTCCGTCCATCGACATCAAAACCTCCGACCTGCTCCGGCGCGGCGAAGTCGAAGCCGAAAGTCTGCGCGAGGACCCACAGATGCAGGCCGACATGTTCGCAACCCTCGGAACCGTCTACCAGAGGCTCGGCTCCCTCGACAAGGCAAACTCCCTTCTCGAACGCGCTCTCGATCAGCGGCTGAAACACTTCGGCGACCGCAATCCGCAATACGCGGAAAGCCTGCTCGCCCTCGGTCTCTTGCGCAAGGATCAACGCCGCATGGACGAAGCAGAGACGTTGCTGCGAGACGCGGTCGCCCGACAGAGATCGCTCGGCGACGATGCCGCTCTCGCGCAATCGGTCGTCGGTCTGGCGTCCGCGCTTTCCCTTCGCGGACAGTACAAGGCCAGCCAAACCTTGCTCGAAGAAGCCGTGCAACTCGCTCACCGATCCCACACCGAAGACACCGCACAGTACGCCGAAACTCTCAGCGAACTGGCCGACGTCTACTTCTACCAGGCAGTCTACGACCGGGCGGAGGCCCTGAACCGGCAAGCCCTCGCACTCGATCGGAAGCTCTACGGAGACCAGCATCCCAAAACAGCGCAAAAGCTCAGCAGCCTCGGCGAGATCGCAAAAAATCGCGAAAACATCCCCCTGTCCGAGTCCCTCCTGCGCCAAGCCCTCGCAGCCGATTCCGCCTGGTACGGTGAGAATCATCCCGACGTCGCCACCGATCTCAGCTCGCTCAGTCACGTACTCATCCTCGAAAAACACTACGACGAGGCCGAACTCCTGCTCCAGCGCGCCCTCTCCATCCAGCAACACAGCTACGGAGAACAGCACTCCGAGGTCGCCAGCACATGGAACGAGATCGGCGTTCTCGCCTACACGCGCGACCAGGACGACCAGGCTGAACTCTCCTTCCGCAAAGCTCTCGCCATCTACACCGCCGTCTACGGTCCAAACCACCAGTTCGTCGGTCTCTGCTACAGCAATCTCATCGGCGTCTATATGCACCGCAAAGACTTCCCGACCGCGGAGCAATACGCCCACAAAGCCCTCGATGTCTACCACCGGACACTCCCCGAAGACCACATCAATCCAGCCATCGTTCACATCAAACTGGGCCGCAGCCTCCTTCGCGAAAAACGCTACACCGAGGCCGAACCCGAGAGCCTGAAAGGCTATCGCTACTTCGCCCGACACAACGGCGAGGGCGGCAGCTACCTCCTCGGAGCGCGCCACGACCTCACCGAGATCGCCGCGCACCTCAGCAACCCGCACCTCCGAGACGATCTCCTCGCCGAGATACAGCCAAAGCTAAAATAAAGGAGACATCAACACCCCAGGAGAAACGCTCCAACATGCACCGCTGGTCCCAGCTCTTCATCCCCACTCTCCGCGAAGCCCCCACCGACGCCGAGGTCGCCAGCCATAAGCTCCTCCTCCGCGCCGGCTACGTCCGCCAGCTCGGCGCGGGCATCTACTCCTTTCTCTTTCTCGGCCAGCGTTCGCTCAACAAAATCATCCGCATCATCCGCGAAGAGATGGACACCATCGGCCAGGAATTCCTCCTCCCCACGCTCCACCCGCGCGAGCTCTGGGAAGAGTCCGGCCGATGGTCCGCCATGGGCGACAACATGTTCCGCCTCAAAGACCGCAAAGGCGCCGACCTCGCCCTCGGCATGACCCACGAAGAGGTCATGACCTCCATCGCCCGCTCCGAACTCCGCTCCTACAAGCAACTCCCCCAGATCTGGTACCAGATCCAGACCAAATTCCGCGACGAACCCCGCCCCAAATCCGGCCTCCTCCGCGTTCGCCAGTTCCTGATGAAGGACTCCTACTCCTTCGACCTCGACGACAGCGGCCTCGACGAAAGCTACCGCAAACACGACGAAGTTTATCGCCGCATCTTCACCCGCTGCGGCCTCGACTTCGTCGCCGTAGACGCCGACTCCGGCGCCATGGGCGGATCGCAATCACAAGAGTTCATGGTCTACACCGAAGCCGGCGAAGACCTTATCGCCTCCTCCACTTCGGGCTACGCCGCCAATCTCGAAAAAGCCACTTCCCGCCTCGGCCCCGTAGAAGACCTCGCGCCCACCGGCGACGGCCTCCCCGAACTCGTCCACACGCCGGAGATGCGCACCATAGACGAAGTCGGAAAATTTCTTCAGGTGGCTCCGCAACACCAACTTAAAACCATGGCGTACATGGCGATCTATCCGGCCGGACATCCGGACGCAAAGCTCGGTTCACCCAGGCCCATCGTCGCTTTCCTGCGCGGAGATCACACCTTGAACGAGACCAAGCTGGCAGCGTTGGCCAGCGCTGCCGAGCTTCGGCCGATGACCCCCGAAGAGCTCGAATCCACCTTCCACGCCCCCGCCGGATACCTCGGCCCCATCGGCCTCGCTGCCGCGCCGCATCCCAAAAAGCCCGGCGCTTTCGTCATTCTCGATGCGGCTCTCAACGGCCGCGCGAACCTCATTGCCGGCGCCAATCAGGCGGACCATCACCTCCGCAACGTCACCCCCGGCCGCGACTTCAAACCCACCCTCATCGCCGACATCCGCAACGTCCTCGAAGGCGAGCCCGACCCCATCGACGGCGCCCCGCTCCGCATAGGCAAAGCCGTCGAGATCGGCCACATCTTCAAACTCGGCCGAAAATACACCCAATCCATGGCCGCCACCGTCCTCAACCAGGACGGCAAAGCCACCACCCCCACCATGGGCTCCTACGGCATCGGCGTCGAACGCATCCTCACCGCCGCCATCGAACAAAGCGCCGCAAATTTCGCCCAACGCAGCCCTACCCAAAACCTGTCATCTCGACCGGAGGCGCAAGGCGCCGGAGCGGAGAGACCCGCATCTGCAACCGCCACAAACTCCGAAACCTACGCCCTCCCCCCATCCATCGCCCCCTTCGAGGTCGTCGTCACCGTCACCAACATCAAGGACCCCACGCTCCTGGCCGCCGGTGAACAGATCGCCCGCGACCTCGAAAAGGCCGGCATCGACGTCCTTCTCGACGACCGCGACGAGCGCGCCGGCGTCAAGTTCAAGGACGCCGACCTCATTGGCATCCCGTACCGCGTCAACATCGGCCGCGGCGTCGCCGAAGGCGCCGTCGAACTCGTCGACCGCCTTCAGAACCAGACGATCCCTCTCGGAATCACCGAAATCGTCCATCGCCTGACCGACACATTGCGACAAACCTGACGGTTCGGCCGCGGAGGTACGTCCGTCATCTATCGGCCACGGAAACCGGCCTCGACACCCCCCGCACTTCGCTATACTTACCAGCAAGCCCGGCAGCCGACCATCGGCTCCAGCGATCGTCAGAGAAGAGGAGCAAGCATGCACGACGCCCTCACCATCGGAGTTCCGGTCCTAGCCATCCTCGCCGGTATCCTGTTCAACCGCAGCGACGTAAAAGAACTGCGGGCCGAGATGCGGGCCCGCTTCGACCGCGTCGATGCCCAGTTCGACCGAGTCGACGCACAGTTCGACCGAGTCGACGCCCGCTTCGATCAAGTCGACGCCCGCTTCAACCGCGTCGACGCCGACCTCCGCCAGTTCTACGCCGTCACCGGAAAACTCGAAGGCCGCGTCGACGAAATTTCCAAAAGATAACCCGCAACAGAAGTAACTCGCACCCACCTCGCACCTCCGAAAGAGCTCCACTTTGGCAGTCAGAGTCAAGTACGCCCCGGCCGTCACCTCAGGCAGCCGCACCCACCGCCCATCGCTGGGCTCCCGCATCTTCCGCGGCCTCCTCGTCCTGTTCTTCGCCGGCGTCATCCTCTTCACCTGCATCTTCGGCTTCTTCTACCTCAAGTACCAAAAGGTCGTCGACGACCGCCTCGCCGCCGGCCCGCTCTTCGCCCCCGTCGCTCAGATCTACGCCGCCCCACGCGAAGTCCGCGCCGGCCAGCGCCTTACCGCCTCCAGCATCGCGCGCGACCTCCGCCAGGCCGGATACAACTCCAACCCGCAGCTCGGCACCTTCGAGCTCTCGGGCGACGACAGCATCACCATCAAACCCGGCCCCCAATCCTTCCACTCCACCGACGGCGCCACCATCACCTCCAGCAACGGCCAGGTCCAATCCATCACCGCCGACAACGGCGCTCCCCTGCGCGCCTACGAGCTCGAGCCCCAGCTCATCACCGCCCTCTCCGAAGACAAAAATCGCGTCAAACGCCGCCTCGTCAAGTACACCGACATCCCGCCCCGCCTCGTCCAAGCCGTCACCGCCATCGAAGATCGCCGCTTCTTCGACCACGGCGGCGTCGACTACCACCGCATGGCCGGCGCCATCGTCCACGACCTCGAAGGCAACCACCGCGTCGTCGAAGGCGGCTCCACCATCACCATGCAGCTCGCCCGCGGCTTCTTCCTCACGCCCGAGCGCCACATCAAACGCAAGCTGATCGAAATCATGATCACCTTTCAGCTCGAATCGCGCTTCTCCAAGCAGCAGATCTTCGAGATGTACGCCAACCAAATCAACCTCGGCCAGCGCGGATCCTTCTCCGTCAACGGCTTCGGCGAGGCCGCCCAGGCCTTCTTCGGCAAAGACCTCCGCCAGCTCTCCACCGCCGACTACGCCCTCCTCGCCGGCATGGTGCAGAGCCCCAATCGCCTCAACCCCTACCGCCACCCCGACCGCGCCATCGAACGCCGCAACCTCGTCCTTGACGCCATGGTCGAGACCGACGCCCTAACCCCCGCCGAAGCCGCCCGCGCCAAAGCCGAGCCCTTGCACCTCGCTCCGCAAAACGTCGACAGCTCCGAAGCCCCCTACTTCGTCGACCTCGTCCACGAGCAACTCCTCCAACGCACCGGCGAAGCCGAACTCACCCACGACTCCCTCCGCATCTATACCTCGCTCGACCCCGAGCTCCAGCGCGTCGCCTCCGAAGCCGTCGAGATCGGCATGCGCAACGTCGACGATCTCGTCCGCAAACGGCATCGTGGCAACGGAGAGATCAGCCTCCCGCAGGTCTCGCTCATCGCCCTCAACCCCCACACCGGACAGATCCTCGCCCTCGTCGGCGGCCGCAACTACGGCGCCTCGCAACTCAACCACGCAACCGCCAAACGCCCCACCGGATCCATCTTCAAACCCTTCGTCTACGCCGCCGCCTACAACACCTCGCTCAACGGCATGAGCCTCGGCGAGGGCGGCCCCTTCACCGCCCTTACAAAACTCAACGACGACCCGCAAGACTTCGGCAGCAGCGGCCAGTCCTACACACCCGGCAACTTCGAACGCGGTGAGTACCCCGGTATGGTCACCGCCGCTACCGCCATCGAACACTCGCTCAACATCGCCACCATCGCCCTCGCGCAAAAGGTCGGCTACGAGAACGTCGCCGCCCTCGCCCGCTCCGCCGGAATCGTCGCCGCGCGCGGCACACCGTCCGTCGCCATCGGCACCTACAGCGCCACACCGCTCGAAATGGCCGGCGCCTACACCGTCTTCGCCAACGGCGGCGTTCACCTCAACCCCTGGATGCTCGCCTCGGTCCGCAACAGCAACGGCGACATCGTCTCCGACTTCGCCCCCGAAGCCCGCCAGGTCATGGACCCGCGCTCCGCCTACCTCACCCAATCCCTCCTTGAAGGCGTCATCGCCCGAGGCACCGGAGCGGCCGTCCATCGCTTCGGCTTCAACGCCCCCGCCGCCGGCAAAACCGGCACCTCCCACGACGTCTGGTTCGCCGGATACACCTCCAACCTGCTCTGCATCGTCTGGGTCGGCAACGACGACTACACCAACCTCGAGCTCGAAGGCGCCAAAGCCGCCGCCCCCATCTGGGCCGAGTTCATGAAACGCGCCATCCTCCTCCCCCAATACTCCGACGTCCACAGCTTCACCGCCCCCGAAGGCGTCACCACCGCCCGCATCAACAAACAAACCGACCTCCTCGCCGACACCTCCTGCCCAGACAGCTTCACCGCCGCCTTTCTCGACGGTACACAGCCGCAAAACACCTGCTCCCAGATGAGCGAAAGCCCCCAATCCCTCACCCAACGCCTCTTCAACCTCGGCGGCTCCAACCAGCCCGACAACTCCGTCCCCCAGAACTCCACCGACGACCTCGACCCATCCCAACCCAAAAAGAAAAACTTCCTCCAGAAGCTCTTCGGCAGCGGCGACAAGAACAAGCAGCCCCCATCGCCGCAACCCTGACACCGCCGCCTCGCCTCAGCTCTGGTGCAGCTTTATAGATTTGGCGGCGGCCAAAGCAAATAGCCGCCAGCCTACGCCGCAGCCCAACAGCTCAATACGGCACCGTGCGCGGATCACTCTTTAGGGTGGGGGCAAGAAGCTGGTCGTTGCTGCGAAACCCTAACCCCGTGTAGTCACCTCGCGGGCTGCGTACGGCAACTCCCCAAGCACCTATTGTCCTGGCTGCGCGAGCGTTCCTTTCTTCTCCTAACGAAACGTCTTCCCTGGTTCCAAGGTAGCCAAGCTGAACTGCACCTTCGTTCCAATGGTTATTGCTAAACCCTAAACTACCGAACCCTAGCTTATCGACTGACATGCTGATGGAGTCACGTCCATCCGCATCGCGCATCACAAGGCGAGTAACTGTCTCGCCGCCCTGAATGGGAGCAAGTTCAAAAACTGCGCGGATTCGTCCCTGAGCATCGATTAGCTCTACCTTCTTGGCGCGAACCACGTCTGGCAAGATAGGTTCACGTTGGCGGTCTATAACTAATGTGGCCGCAACAGAAGCAAGAACACTTAGAACAACTGCAGAGATCAACAGGATCATGGGATGTCGCGTCATGTGAACTAACCTTACCTTTCCTAAGGTCCAGAAGCTGC
This sequence comes from uncultured Acidobacteriaceae bacterium, assembly GCA_964248505.1. Classification (GTDB taxonomy): domain Bacteria; phylum Acidobacteriota; class Terriglobia; order Terriglobales; family Acidobacteriaceae; genus Edaphobacter. The sequence continues at coordinate 3,831 of CAXTYQ010000043.1, read as the reverse complement.
TGGACAGCCTGCGTTGATCCAATAGGTAAATTCGCTTGTTCCGTAACTCGCTGGTCTGTACCCAGAGCTATAGAAACGCTGAACGAAGTTAGGAGTACCTCCAAGACTGTTGTCGTACCAACCCGTGTAGTAATGGACGCCCTCGTGCACCAAAACGAACTCTTGGAACAAAGGAAATGGAAGCCCGTATTTAGTGCCGTAGAAGTTAGGGTACAAGTTTATTGGCAGACCAGGCAATAAGACGAATGTTTCGGCGTCGTAGGCAGTGAGGTTCCTTCCGCTTCCATTTGCTGGAATGTTCGGAGCACCGGGCGGATACTGAATTATAGAAGTAGCCAACAACGATTCGAAGAAGTTGGCGTTTGTATACCCAGGTATCACGCTTGCGAAGACATGATCACAAACAGGGCTTAGATCCTGTTGCGCATGGAAAATAATGGGCGGTATATTCAAGTACAAGATTTTTGTATCTGAAGTATTACCTACATCGATTTCACTTACCTGTCTGGGAGCTCGCGGCGGCGGGCCAGGGCTAACCATTCGTAGTAGTCCGCAGGCAGTGCGTCGGCCGGAATACCCTCATACACCCGAAATCGTAGGGATCCACGTAACCTGTCATCAACTTCGGCTCACGTGTAGGCTCTTCCGTATCGACCTCTTCAATGGCGAAGGCGGAGTGCTCACCCCGAGCTGTGTAGGTGGTGCCTGGTATGCCGGCTACAGAGAAAGTAACTTCGGCGTAACCTTGTGATCCGTCATCCATCGCAGCTTCGTCGTAAATGAGAGGGCCGCTACTGTCATACAGGGTGCAGAGTACCCGAGCTAAGTAGAAAGCCTGAGCTCTGAGGTCAAGGTTCGTTTCGCAGGTTGCTGTGACCTGACCCGATACTGTGTCCGTATCCACAGTACTCGTTCCTGTAACCACCTGAGCCTGTGCCAGCATGGGGACAATTATCAAAAGTGACAATGCATGAAGACTTTTCATGGCTACCTGTTAGGCTCGACGGCCTGTGGTGTTTGATCCGCCGGTACCGCTCCGTTTCCAAGCAGACTAAGGAGCGCGAATTACGCAACCCTGCATAAGTTTCGTTGCTCATGCTGTTCCGGAGTTGATCGCGAGAAGAAAGCACGATTGCATCTTCCTGTAGCTGCAGTTGCGCCAGTTCTAGCGCGGGCTTGTGCCTAAACTATCCCGGATGGCCCCTTTCGAGAAGCGTCCTCTGAACCGCTTGAGAATCAGTTGTACTTGCGCTTCAACAGGTGCGATCTCTCTTTGATACTCGGTTGTGACCCGTTGCAAACTCTCGTCATCACAAGTGTTCAGCTTGAGTCTTTCGGCGAGCGTTCGTTTCAAATAAGACTTGTCTGGGTGAGCTGCGGCAGCCCTATCTTGAATATCGCGATACATTGCCGCTCTCCTAAACAAAATCGGAAAGCTTTCAAGTCCGATGCGTCAGCATCTGCAACGTTAGCAATCGATTGTTGCGCAAAGCACTGCCCTGCGCTAAACAGCTGACACAACGTCAAAAGGAACACTGGAAGCAGCTGCCGTTTCGATGTATTTAGATTGCTTCGCATGATCGCACATCATATCACTTCGTCTTGAAATCAACCCGACGGGCATTCTCTTCGTTGGGTGAACGAGCCGGAGAGACCCTGCAATTGTCTCTTTCGCTCGCCCGCAACCTATCGTCTCGATTCGGAGGCGCAGCCGCAGCGGAGAGACCTGCAGTGCTCTTCTTTTAGAGCATCCCCTGGCGTAAACACCCTCCAGCTTCCCTACAATGGAAGTAGGGCATCGCTCTCCCGCATTGTTAAGGGCACGGCTTCAGCCGTGCCGTAGCCGCCGGCAGATGCAATGCGGCTCTAGCCGCTGAGGCATAGGGAATCTGCTCTTTTGGTTGTCATTCCGCAGAGGGAATCTGCTGTCGTTCCTGCGGTTGTCTGTTCTTCAAACCGTTACCTGATGGGAGCTAATGGAGATCAACATCGCTTACTCCCTGGATCACGGAGATACCGAGATCCAGACCTAAATTCTTTGTTTCCAAGATTTTGCACAACTTCGCTGGGGGTGAGGGGGGGTATATGGCAAAACAGAAGTACACGTCAGCAACCAGACTTGCGTCGCCGCGAACCCACCACCGCGCCGCCCACCGGAGCGACCGCGCTCTGCCCCTCCGCCGGAACCCACGGCTGGCACGTCGGGCACCAGTACGTCGATCGCGCCTGCTCCCCTTGCTTGCGCATGTTGACGGGCGTCCCGCACCGGCGGCACTCCTCGCCCTGCCGCCCATACACCCACATCCGCTCCTCCCGGTCCATCCGTCCGGTGGTGCGGCGGTTCCCGGCGTACGTCACAATGCCGTCGCCCGAACCGTCCAGGACGTTCGCCTTCATGTAGCGCTGCGAGATCTCCGCCATCTGCTCCATCTCGCGATCCGTAACCGTCCGCATCGCCCGAAAAGGATTCACTCCCGCGGCAAACGGCACCTCGCTCTTGTACACGTTGCCGAGCCCAGCCAGCACCCGCTGGTTCAACAGCACAACCCCAACCTCCGCGTCCGGATGCGCCACCCCATACTCGCGCATCCGTCCCACCCCACCCTCCACCGTGAACTCAGAAGAAAGGAGATCCGGCCCCAACTTCGGCACCTGGCTCGACCGCTCCAGACTTCGCTGGGTATGGAACTCGCAGATGGGCACATTGAACGCCACCGCCTCCCACGAACCCACACCCTCGCCAGCCCGGATCGCCACCCGCATCCGGCTCTTCGGCATCCACCACTTCTCCCCCACCCGGTACAGGTGCCACGACCCACTCATCAGCATGTGCGTCACCAGGATCAGGTCACCCGAGAAGTACACCAGACACCACTTCCCCCGAGACTCCACCCGCTCCACCGTCCGACCCAGGAGAGGCGTCTCATCATTCACCCGAGCCAAGGGAGCCAACCCCGTCTCAAACCCCGTCACCACCCGGCCCCCAATCGCCTTCTGCATAGCCCGCGCCGCCCGAAAAATCGTGTCGCCCTCAGGCATAACTTTGACTCTCTCTACGCATTCGCCCGCACCTCAGCACCTCGCCCCGGCAAACTCGGCAAGTTCCGCCGCACATTGAAACCCATCGGAGCCGCCTGGAACCCCGCGTCCAGCAGAAACCGAGCCATCGGATGCTCGACCACGGCCACGTCGTTCACGGATGTGATCAGCATGCCGGCGCGACCGTTTGCACCGTCCTCGGCCTCCCTCTGCTGCACCCGGCCGACGAGGAACTCCGCCAGATCGCGCGACGCCTGCGAGCGCTGCGGCTCCTCCTCCGAGAGGAAGATCTGCAGGTTGGGATTGCCGCGCCGCAAGTACGCCACCAAGGCCCCGTCGCGCAGGATGACCCGCGCCCCGACACTCCGGGTCAGCGACGCTCCGGCCTCCGGCGCCTGCGGCCACTTCAGCAGCGCACCGTACGGATTCGCCGGGTCGGTCGCCGCCAGCTGCAGCATCTCGGCCTTGTCGTCCACCGGCTCTGACCGCAGGCTGCGCAGGAGGTCGACCGCCGCCGGCATGGCAAACTGCGTCGCACCGAGGTCCGCCGCAAAGAACCCCCGCCGGATGCGTCCGCTCTCTTCCATCGCCTTCAGGACGTCATAGATCGCCGAGAACCCGCCCACCAGGCCCTCCACATGCGCTGTCTCCCGGAAGACGACACCGTATCGCGCCAGCATCTGCTGCGCCTCGGCATGGCTCCACTCGGTCGCCCGCCCCGGCCCAACCTCCCCAAACGCCGGTTCGTTCAGCGACCATCGCCCCTGCACGGTCGGCGGCGTCGTCCGCCGC
>CAXTYQ010000042.1:5144-27009 GCA_964248505.1 uncultured Acidobacteriaceae bacterium | reverse complement strand
CAAGATCCAACGGGGTCGACACCTCTTTTTCCATAGCTTCACTCAAGCTGCAAACTCCTCACCTACAAACTCTTATCTCTCAATCACCTTAGGCACTTTGAAGAATCGCCCATCGGTTTCAGGAGCTTCCGCCAGCACCTCTGCGCGGTCCACCGAGGCTCGCTGAACGTCCAGCCGTAGCTCCTCGCCTGAGGATCCCGTTTCGGTTCCTCCACTTTCCAGCACTTCGCCCACTTGAGCCATCGCTGGAACACCCGCCGTGCCCAACTGATCCAGATGCGCAATGTGCGCCAGGATGGCACTGAGATCACGCTGCATGCGCGGCTCTTCGTCCGCCGTTAGCTCCAGGTTGGCGAGCTGGGCCACGTGCCGGACCTGCTCGATCGTAACCTCAAGCTCCGGGTTCATCCACGCCCTCCACATTCTGGTTCCACAACCATTGTCGCCTCTGATCGACATCTTCGTATCGCTGCAAGTGTCTGCTCTTGGCTGAAGGTGCCGCCGTAAAGCAAATCTCTCGAACCGCAACTCCGGCAATCTGGGCTATATCGTTCGCCAGCTTATGTCGCATCCCGTTCAGCACCTCTAGCCACACTGGATCGGCGACCTCGATTGTTACCAGGCCAGAGCCGTACCCCACCACCTTACCCCGTGCAGCAAGTTGGCGTCCCGCTGCCACCGCCCACGCAGCCGCAATGCGATCTTCCTCGTTGAGGGCGCGCAAGCTCTTACCCAACGATTCTCGAAACACTGTTCGTAGCGCCTGTATCGCTTGCTCTCCTGTGCTTAGGTTCCCAAGCCAAGCACCATCGTACTGGAACGATTTCGAGCCTACTCACCCTTGTTCTACCATCGGTCTCTCCGGTGCCATAGCTGATGCGGCCTCCGGCAGCACACCCAGGATGAACTCTCGAAGTTGGCGTGCAAAGATGTCTGTGCCGAAGTTATCTGCCCAGGCCTGGATGGTTTGAGGCTGAAAAGCTCTCGATGCATCAGCCGCTTCGAAAGCCAATATACCCTGCATCGCCGAATCGACCGATTGATCCCCGAAGTAAACTCCCGTAGGCTCCCGCATGGTCGCGCGCACGGTTTCGAGCGACCCTCCCACACCGTATGCGACGACGGGGCGACCGCAGGCCTGAGCCTCCAGCGGTACCATCCCGAAATCCTCGTCCGCTGCAAAAAGCAGTGCTCTGCACTCTGCATACTGTTGCCAAAGTTCGTTGTCCGGCAGATCCCCTAAGAAGGAGACATTTGGCCCGGCCATTCCGCGCAATCTCCTTTCCTCAGGCCCTGTGCCTGCGATGCGGAGCTTTCGGCCGAGCCGCTGGCAAGCCTGTATCCATAGGTCAGTCCGTTTGTACCCGACGAGCCGCCCTGCACAGAGGTAATGGTCGCCCGGTTGTGCTACCGATCTTGCCAGACAGAGGTCGATCGGTGGGTGAATGACCGTACTCTCACGACCGTACACTCGACGAATTCGATCTGCCACGTACGCCGAGTTGGCAATGAAGTGAGTCACCTTTTGTGCCGCTCGCAAATCCCACTTTCGTACCGCCCCAGCTGTCGCCGAGAAGAGCGTGCGGGTAAACGGTCCCATGTGGGCGCGGTATGCCTGATACCCATCCCACAGATACCGCATCGGAGAATGACAATAGCAGATGTGCATCGCTGACCGGTCGGCTCGCACTCCCTTTACCGGGCCGCTGTCGGAGGACAGGATCAGATCAAAACCGTGCAGATCAAGGGCTTCTACGGCGATTGGGTAAAGTGGCAAGAGATGCCGGTGGTACTTTGTCCCAAAAGGGATATGTTGCAGGAACGAAGTATGCAACGTCCGAGACCGGAGCGTCTCCGGAGTTCCCTGCTCTGTGCCGACCAGGGTGAATAGTTCCGCTGTTGGAAACAGGTTTGCGATACACTCGGCAACCCGTTCTCCGCCACCTCGCGTTACGAACCAGTGGTGAACAACGGCAACTCGCACAAGCCTCCCAGCCCTCTAGGCTGGCCAGTGCAGCTCCGCAAGGGCAACGACATTTAGTAGGCGCCATCCTGGTTTGCGACGGCCAGAAACGTACGAAGGAGGATTACAAAATCTTTGCAGAGTGACCAGTGTTCGACGTACTCGCGATCCAACGCAACCCGTTGCGCATACGTCAACTCACTTCGTCCAGAGACCTGCCACAATCCTGTAAGACCGGGCTTGACTCTGCAATAGTAGCTGAAATCATCACCGTACTTCTCCACTTCCGCTGCAACGATCGGACGTGGTCCGACCAGCGTCATCTGTCCGGCGAGCACGTTCCACAGCTGCGGTAATTCATCCAGGCTGTAGCGGCGGAGGAATAGACCAACAGCCGTCACTCTGGGATCATGTCGCAGCTTGTGCGTCCTGTTCCATTCCCGCCTTGCGCCGGGATACTTTCTAAGGTAATCCTCCAGCACTTCCGAGGAGTTTACACACATGGTGCGGAACTTCCACATAGAGAAGAACGCGCCGCGCGTACGGATCCGACGATGAGAGTAAAAGACCGGCCCGGTAGAACTCAGCTTGACCGCAGTCGAAATGATGGCAAGGATAGGCACTGTGATGGGAGCCGAAAGGAGCACCAGAAGAATGTCCAGGCAGCGCTTCGCCGTCCGGTAACGAAGAAGCCGCGAGGGTACCCCGTCCTTGGAGAGCGGTTTCGCGACGACGCGCGGCGCCTCGTCCAGGTACGAATAAGTATTCTCGATCACCGGCAACTGCGGGCTAGCCGACTGGTATTCATCCTGCATTGACATCCTGTATACGTATGACGTCGTGTCTTCGCTCTTGTTAGAGACGGGTTGGTCGCGGACGCACGCCACGTAAATGGACATACCCGCGCGTCCGTGCCAACCGCCCGATAATACCTGCTTGATGTACGCGCCAATCTCGTAAGAGGACTGTTCCGTCGCACATAGGCCAACCTAGGGAGAGAAAAATACGTGCAGGACCCGCTCGGAACACCAACTCCGCTTCAGTTTACTCGTATCTGCCTGCTCGTGAAACCTCCGACCCAGGCTCGTGCCGCTTCCGTCAACTCATCGCCGCACAGAGGCGGTTCCGTAAAATCGTTAGCATGCAGGTGACTCAGACCTCCCTCCCCGATGTTATGTTGGTACAGCCGAGCCTTTTCGAGGATGATCGTGGATGTTTTGCCGAGGTCTTCAGTGCGAGGACGTTTGCGGAGTTCGGGCTTCCGCATAGCTTCGTCCAGGATAACTATTCCCGTTCGCGGAAAGGTGTTCTCCGCGGATTGCATTACCAGATTGGCGCGGAACAGGGCAAGCTGATCCGTGTGCTTTCAGGAGAAGTCTGGGACGTTGCCGTGGATCTTCGCCCAGATTCTCCTGATTTCGGACGATGGGCAGGATTCCGCCTCTCGCCCTTCAACAGCAACGGTGAGCTACAGCTTCTCTGGATTCCGGAAGGCTTCGCCCATGGGTTTCTCGTTCTCTCTGAAATGGCTGAAATCACTTACAAGACCACCAACTTTTACGAACCGTCCGCAGAACGTTGTCTGCTCTGGAACGATCCGACCCTGAATGTCGCCTGGCCACTAGGCATGGTTGATGGGGGGATTCCGATCCTAAGTGCTAAAGATGCTCTAGGGAAGAGACTTGTGCAGGCCGAGCTTACGAAACCGAAGAGTGACAAGGTAACGCCTATACCCTTTCCAGGGTAGGCCTTGTTTACTGCGCGGGGAACGATACTTCAGATTTATCCGTGAGCCAAGCTTCCACTTCGGACAGTGTGTCGACAGCGCGATAAACTCCGTCGCAGTGGTCTGACTCCGTCCCTCCGAGCAGGAATACCTGCTGAACTCCAGCTGCATTGGCTGCGGCGACGTCGGTACAGCGATCGCCGACCATCACGCTTTCGCCCAGTTCTATCCCAAAGTCCCTCGCCGCCCTGAGCAGCATACCGGGTCCGGGCTTTCGATCGACGTGCTCCTGGCGGTATGAACCAATTCCGTGCACAGGGTGGTACGGACAACTGTACACCGCATCGATGGTTACCCCTTGTCGTTTGAATGCCTCTCTCATCCACTGCATCAGATCTGCGAACTGTTCTTCCGTATAGAGTCCTCGGGCAATCCCAGACTGGTTCGTAACCACAATCAGCCGATATCCGAGTCGTTGCGCGGTCCGGCAGAGCACGAAGATGTCTTCGACGAATCGTACTTCGGAGGGTAGGTAGAGATACCCAATCTCCTCATTAATGACACCGTCTCGATCAAGGAACAACGCTCTACCCGGCATCAGAGTGAGTTCCTCAGAGCCGTATCCACGGTGGTAGGCGACAAGACTCTGGCCGGAGCGATGGGTCGCTGACGTTGCTGTGCAAGCATCGCTTCGATCTGTTGAGAGACCATCGCAACGCTCACCTCCAGCACACACCCGTTGTGTCCACACGGCGCGTAGTCTCGACCGTCGTAGCATGGCCTGCACGCGAAGTGTTCACCCCCCCAGATCGCCACGGCGCCAGGTCGCTGTGGCAGCCGGCCATGGGGATCGGTCGGCCCGAAGATTGCCACGATTCCCGAACTTGTAATCCCGGCAAGATGAAGCGGTCCTGTATCATGCGTCACTGTGACGTCAGCTGTATCCATAAGGGCGATTGTTTCCACGAGCGACAAATGTGCGATGAGATCTATTGCTGCGACTTCCTGAAAGAGAGGAATCGACCATCGATCCTCTGGACCGCCCACCAAGATCACTTCATAATCACTCGATGCCAATGCCCGGGCAAGTTCTACATAATTCTCAACTGGCCAGCGACGGAGGGCGTCGTCCCGAAGCATATTGCGCGCTCCGCCTGGCACAAGAATGATCCGCGGGCGATCGGTTCGTTGTAGCCGCGGGGGCGTCTCGAGGCGCTCCACTGGAACAGGGGCGAGGCTGTGAGGACGATGTTCATCCGGCCAACCGAGCAGGATTCGCGCGTACTCGTTTGTATGGTGCCGGCCCGGAAGTAGCTGCCGGTCCCGGTCCGTCCGAGAGAGTATCAGTTTTCGTCGGGCCTGAACCGGCAACGTGATCAGTCTGTACCTGGAGTCGTAGTAGAGCGTCGCGCATAGATCGTAATGCGTGAGCGATGTAAGTCGCCATAGGTTTAGGAGTGCGCCAAACCTGCTCGCGATGCGGCCTGTGAGGAGAGTGCGATCGTCGGCAATCAGAGTATGTATCCAGGGATACAGGCCCAGCACGGGCTCGACCTCCTCGCCACAGATCCAGTCAATCGCGAACCCTTGTTGATGGAGAAGGAACGCCGCTGGAATCGCCATGACGACATCTCCAATCGCGCCGAACTTGACGATCAGAGCACGCCTCCTCGCGCCTAGGCTCATCTCAACGCTCATCCAGAAACACAGACTGGTTGCGCAGAATGGATACATGGGCGAGGTATCGCATCAGCAACTCGTATCGATTTGGGCCTAACAAACGTAAGGCAAACTTCAGCCCACGGTGTATTGCACGGACACGCCGGTCCGCGGCGTTAAATTCTTTCCACGTTACCCTTCCCGAAGGTGACGCTCCAGCGACCAGATGCAGCCTTTGTGCAAACCGCGCAAACCCGCTGTTCGCGTCAAAAGGATCCTGTCCTTTCCATCGTGCCGTGTGCTGTGCGTAGATTCTGCGCGCCAGCCGAGTGATTACAGTACGGTCCGAGAGACGGTCAAAGCCGTACGGCAACGCCTCTAAGGCGGTATCCCGGTTCAGTATCAAGACTCGCCTGTACTCGGCGAACATCTCTTGAAGATCGGGTCGGTCCGAAAGCGTGAAGCGGTCAGTATGCTTCGACAGCGAGGCTTCGTCCTCGACAACGATGCCGCTGAAATGGAAAAAACAGAGCTGCTCCGTTTCGTTGACCAGATACTCAGAATGTTGACGCGTGAGCATGCGTTCATGCAGGTTCCAATACGCCATATTGCATCCGCGATGTCGCAGGATTGCGACATCTTCGAACATTCCTGGAGCAAGATTCATCCATTTCTGGTCGACAAACAAACCGCTTCTACCCTCACTAAAGCCCAACAGCAGACATCGTTCTTCCCACCAGTGCAGCATACGCGCGGTTGTGTCACAACGCCGAAGCGCAATAAATCCTAGATTGTATGTTCCGTTGTAGAGCAGGTCTTGCTCGCCAGGTATCTTGTCATCCTGGATCGGACATGTGATGTGAGGAGTAAGTACTGCGCTCGCACCGCCATCGAGCGCCGCGAAGACAGGGGAGAGCGGGGCGTACACAAAGATGTCTGGGTCGAGATACACGATACAATCGAGCGCGAACTTTTCGAAGAGATGCTTCAAAAACGTTGGCTTTACGTTTGTGTTCATTTCAAGCAAGTCGAACCGCATCGCTGTATCCCGCAGATCGTGTAGTCCGATCTCGTCGAGCATTATCGGCTCGAAGGCCGCACCTGCAAACAGTGCTCGTTGCTCGCGCGAAAGGTCAGCGACCACCAACACGAAGAAACGGTGTCCCGGATGGTGCTGGAGGTACGAGGAGGCCAGCGTGCTAGCAAACCCAAGGTAATTGGGAGAGACAATCGTGCAGGCGCCGGTCACGCCCAGAACTCCGAAAATATCATCTCCGCAAGCATACAAGAGGAGCTTCGGCGCGCTTCAATACACTCGTTCTGACAGCACTTGTAACAGATACCGTCCGTAGCTGCTGTTTCCCATCTTCGCCGCAAGCTCCTGCAGCTGTTCCTTTGAAATGTATCCAAGCCGAAATGCGATCTCCTCCGGACACGCGACCTTTAACCCCTGCCTTTGCTCAATTGCATGGATAAACATCGAAGCTTCCAGCAGAGAATCGTGCGTTCCGGTGTCGAGCCAGGCGAGGCCGCGCCCCAGAACTTCCACGTGCAACTGACCCCGACTGAGATACCAACGATTGATATCCGTGATCTCGAGTTCGCCGCGCCTGGACGGACGCAGGCCCCGCGCTACTGAACTCACTTGTGAATCGTAGAAGTAAATTCCTGTAACGGCATACCGCGATCTTGGGGAGGTCGGCTTCTCTTCAATGGATATAGCATCTCCCGCCTGGTTGAACTCGACGACGCCATAGCGCTCCGGGTCCAGCACCGGATAAGCGAAGATCGTGGCGCCGTCTGGATTGGCGGCGGCTGTTCGGAGAAGCTTCTGCAGATCGTGTCCATAGAACAGATTGTCGCCCAGCACAAGGCAACATCTCTCGCCAGCCAGGAAATCCTCTGCAATCAAGAACGCCTGCGCGATACCATTCGGAGAAGCCTGCACCGCATACTCGAACGTGAGCCCCCACTGCTCTCCAGTCCCGAGTAGTTGCTGAAACCTTGGCGTGTCCTCAGGCGTCGAGATGATGAGCACCTTGCGTAACCCCGTAAGCATAAGAACCGACAGGGGATAGTAGATCATCGGCTTGTCGTACACGGGGAGCAACTGCTTCGAGATCGCCTGCGTCACCGGATACAGTCGCGTTCCCGACCCTCCCGCTAAAATGATCCCCTTCACCGCGTATCCTTAGGACGAAGGCTCGATGGAAGATGGTGACTGGATGGATCTCCGCGATGGCCGTACTTCTCCTTGACCCAGGCATGGTGATCTTCACTTGTCGTTTCCCGCACCCAAACTGGGTTGGCGAGGTACCACGCAACCGTCTTGCGCAATCCGCTTTCGAAGGTCTCCTCCGGCCGCCAGTCGAGCTCCCGCCCTATCTTTCGCGCGTCGATTGCATAACGCCGGTCGTGCCCGAGGCGATCTGGGACGTGCTCCAGAAGCTGGATATGTGGGCAGAATTGAGATTCAGGAGCCATGGTATCTAATAGCTCGCACACTAATCTGACAACTTCCGAATTGCTTCTCTGGTTCCCTCCGCCGATGTTGTAGGTCGTGCCAACCCGTCCGTGCTTCAATACGGCCCGCAGAGCATTGCAATGATCACTTACGTAAAGCCAGTCCCTTACTTGCAGGCCGTCGCCATAGACAGGCAAAGGCACACCGGCGAGTGCGTTGGTAATCATTAGCGGTATCAATTTCTCGGGGAGTTGATAAGGCCCGTAGTTGTTGGAGCAGTTCGTGATAATCGCGGGTAAACCGAAGGTGTGCACCCATGCCCGCACCAAGTGATCACTCGCCGCCTTGCTTGCAGCGTACGGTGAATTGGGAGCGTACGCTGTTTGCTCGCAAAACGGCGGATCTTCCGAGCCCAAGGATCCGAAGACTTCGTCGGTCGAGACATGAAGAAACCTGAATGTCTGGCGTAACTCCGCGTTGCTGGCCCGGAGATAGCTGTCTGTCGCACGCAGCAGCGTGAAGGTTCCCTCGACGTTTGTGCGAATAAAGGTATCAGGCGCAGCGATCGAGCGATCAACATGGCTCTCTGCAGCAAAATGAATCACCGCCCATGGTCTGTACTCCGTCAACAGGCGACCGACGAGATCTAAATCGCAGATATCGCCACGGACAAGCGTATACATGCCGCGCCCTTCGACGGATGAAAGATTTCGGGCGTTTCCCGCATAGGTCAGCTTGTCAAGATTCACTACCGGACCGATCCCGCGCGTGATCAACTCCAGAATGAAGTTCGATCCAATGAAGCCGGCACCTCCCGTTACCAGAACGGGCCGTAGCTCACGCACATTGTCTCCCGATTCATAACGCAACGCCTGTTCGACCGTCCATCGCTTGAGTTTAGTCGATTATGTTGCCGAGATGCCGAGTAAGCCCTGCACCGCGCGGGAGTCCTCAGGTAAAGCCGGTCTCGACCGCTCCACCGTCCTTTCGTCCGAAGGCCTTTCCCGGAAGTCCGCAGAGCAATGTGAGATAGGTGAACCAGTAGAACGCCATGACAGGGATCAGATTCGTGGCTCCATCTACCGCCGCCACTATTGAGTACAGTATTAGGCCCTTCGCGGCTGCACGCCGGGTTGGCTCGCGCACAGCGCGCGGAGCCCACCCCAAATACAGAACCGGTCCTGCAAAGATGAGCACAACTGCGAAAAAACCCGCAAAGCCGTAATGCTGCAGCGCGGAGTTGTACGTCAATTCATTGAATCCAGTCAGGGGCAAGCTTGGCAAAAATGTCGTCGTCGTCAGGCTCCCGATCTCACCAGACCTCCCGCCGATTGTTGGGTCGAAGAAGACGCTGATCGACCAAGAGTTCAGTAACAATCCGACGGAGATAAGCCCTAGTGTCGCAAAAACGGCCAGGATCTTCCGCGTCGCTATCCCAAGATACAGCTTAGGGAAAGTTCGCGTGAAACGTCCCGCCACCGGTGCGAACGAAAGTATCTGCTCGATCACCAATCCGGCCCATACCGTCCGCGACAACGTCAGCAGAAGGGAAAAGCGCAGAACATTTCTCTTCCATCGCTTCGGTTCCAAAACGCTGTAAAGCGGCAACACAATCAGCATTGCCAGACCATATACATTTCCGTTGTTATAAGTTGAAATCAGCTTTGAGAATCGCCCGCGCGCAATGTGCTTGGTCAATTCGATCTGCCCGTAGTCGTCCGCGTTCACCGTAAGGTACGGAATCTCAATGAACGAGCCTACCACTGGGTGCCAGAAGAATAGAAAGATCCCCCACAACGCCGCCGCAACAATGCAAAAGCAGAAGTACCTCTCAAAAGCAGCACGATCCAACAACGGCCAGTATCCCTGAAGCACCAGAAAAAACGCGGCAGGAAGCAAAAAGAAGCCCACGAGTGTGGCCAGTGAATATCCAGGGCTGTCCACCCCGTTTTGCCGGTAACTGTATAGGTACAGGATCTGAAATGGCACAAGCGAAGCAGCTGCGGTCAGCACCGCAACAGGGTAGCGCAGAGGTCCCTGTAGAAACCGAACGACGGCGAGCACTACCGCAGAAGATCCGAGGATCAAGTATCCCCACGTCAGAGGGACCCCGGCAACCTTTACGCCACCCTTCGGAAACAGCACTATGAATGTCAATAGAAGGAATGACAGAATCGTTGCCAAGGGGTGTCGGCGCTCCTGTGCGGAAAATCGCATAGATGCTACCTAACCAGGCCGAAATTGCGCTTTATGGCTTGGAGGTGTGCACGCCGACCTGGATCCGATTGGAGCCTTCGCCAGAATAGCCTCAGCGTTATGGCCAGAAACCCCGCCACCATTGCGAAAGCAAAACTTAAGATCAGGTAATTCTGCCTAGGCGGGTAAGCGCGAACCTCAGGCGGTATGGCGCGGTCTACAACCTGGAACGCATCAACACCTGCCGCCTCGCTCAAACGGGCATTCTCATACTGAGTGGAAAATGCGTTGAAGAGCGCCTCGTGATACCGCACATCTCGCAGCTTTCGCGCGTACTCAAGATTCAGTGCGGGCATCTTTCCCGCCGGTGCCGCCGCGCCGACACCGCCTGTCGACCCGTTCTCCAGTGCTCGCTCCTGGGTCTGCATCTGCCCGATCTGCGAGCGCAATGTCTGTACCTGAGGATTCTGTTCCGTCTCGCTCTGTAGCAGAGCTGCGAGCTGAACCTGCAGAGCCGTGATCTGCGCGCGGATGCCGGCGATCGCGTTTAATCCAATGTTCGTTTGCGCCTCTACCTGCACTACGCCGGAGATCTCTTGCTGCTTCTTCAAGGCCTGTTCAGCTTCTTCGAGAGCTTGTTTCTCGCTGTTCAGCTGCACCTCGAAGAAATGCCTCTGGCCAATTGCCTGCGAGAGCGCCATGGTTTCCTGTTGCGCTTGCAGAGCATCAAGGTAGGCGTTGGCGATCTTCGCCGCTTGGTTTGCGTCCCGATTTCTCACGATGATCGTGATGATCGAATCGCCTCCAGCTATAAACCGGACGCTCTCCGCCAAAAACCCACGGGCAGCTTCACGGCTCGGAAAGCCATGTGTCTGCATTAGGTTGGCGCGAGCGACTACGTCGTAAGCCACCGACCGGCTTGACATCAGGCCGATGTACACACTGCCCTGGCTCTTGCCGGAGAATATCGCCGCCAAGCTGTTCGATTCCGCCGCGCTCTGGCGTGGAAGCATGGAAGCATACGCCTCATACTGCGGCTTGATGAGATAAGTGGCCGTCGCGCCGAGCAGAAAAAACAGGACACCGACAAGCAAGCCGGTCTTCCATTCCGCCAAAAACAGAACTGCCAGCTCAAGAAGATCGATGCTCTCTTCTTCGAGCTCGATGGGCGGCATCGGTTGTGCAGAGACACTGTGCATCAGATCAGTCCTTCATCGAACACTACGGCAGCAGAAGAGTGAGAGCTGCAATGCCAATTCCAAGCTGACTGACGATTGTTGCGGCGTCTACGATGTTTCGAAACACGGCGCGGCGCGTGATCTGCGGAGGAACGACCACCGTATCTCCAGGAAACAGATGGGCACGTTCGACGTTCCCGTACTGCCTGCTGTAGACAGAGCCATCCGCACGTAAAAGGAACATTCTCTTGGTGTCTGCTTGCCGATCCGGTCCACCTGCGAGCCGCAAGTAGTCAGATGTTCGTTTCCCCCGCTCGAACAGAAATGCGTTGGCGCTGTAGACCTGGCCTTCCACGCTTACGTTTGCCGGTACGCGCGGTACAACAAACCGATCTCCGTCCTCAAGCGACAGGTCCGGCACACTCTCAATTCCTCGGCTATCCGGCTTTAACTCGAGCACGATCCGTCCGATCGGCTCCGTCCGTCGCAGCCGAGCGATCGCCGCCTGCGCGTCCGCCGCACTTGCTGTGGCTGCGGCAACAGCTCGATCATTCAGAGCTCGGGCGCTGTTGCTCGCCGTCTCCGACGATACCTGCGCTTCAAGCTCGTCAGCGTACTCCTGTAATCGTTGCTCCTCGACGCGTCGCGTTGATTGGCGCGTAAATTCCGAGGCGTAGAGGTACGCGTCCGGAGTCATGCCGCCGGCTCGTACCAAGAGCTGCCGTAACGTCTCGCCCGGCATGACGCTATACACGCCCGCAGCCACGAACTCACCCTCGAGCCGCACAAAACGCGTTTGTTGAGACGTAGGAACGCGCACATCCGACGTCGAAAAAATCGTTACAACGTCGCCGGGCAGCAACTCCAGATTTGCCGAGGCATTTCTATCCAGTACAACTTTGCCGAGATTGAAGGGAAACAACGTCGTCTTCAGATTCACCGGATCTTGCCGCTCGATAACAGCGTAGCTCCAGTTGATGTCTGGCGCGCTCAGAACAACATCGTTTTTAGCCGCAAACAGACCTGAATTTTCCGCCAGTGCCGCCCCAACTGAATTGCCGCCGGCGTCCGCCGCTAAAGTCGAACCCCGGCGCGGCGTTCCGTTTGTACTCGCAGCTAATCTGCCCTCCGCAGCTTGGTCCGGGCCATTTTGGGCACTCACGGGCGCGACGTTTCTTGATGCAGCGCCGTTTACCTGGAGAGACCCTTCGCTTCTCGCATCAGGCAAGGGCCCCAACTCGGCCGTGGGTTGTCCAAGCTGATTGCGCCTCTCCCAGTAACTCCGTGTCACTAAGGCGTCCTTGCTCGGAATCAGATCGCTTATCTTCATCCCAGGGCGCCACACATACCGCCCCGGGTTTGCCACATTGCCGCGCAACGTGACCACATCTTTGTAGCGATCCACGATCGATAGCACCAGGACCATGTCTCCAGCCTGAAGCACCACGCTTCCTGCCTGCGTGGAACTTACATCTACAACGGACCGCATGGTGTGTTCGTAGATGCGTTCCAGTCTGACTGTCGATCCTAAAGCGAGGCTCGTCTCTCCTCCACCCAGAGATAGCAGCGCACCAACTGTCGTCTCCCCACGCAGTTCGTAGATCGCTGGATTGTTCACACTTCCTACTAACGCGACTTGCGGCCCCACTGCCGGGATAAAGATCACATCGCCAGGCTCGAGCGGAACGTCTTTGCTCTTGTCGCCCCGCAATAACAAATCGTATAGGTCGAAGTGCACCACAGTCGCCCCGCCGCGCTTCAGTTGTATATCGCGCAGGCTACCTTGCGGCAGTGGCCCACCCGAGGCAAACAAGGCGTTTAGCAGTGTGCTCTGCGATCCGATCGTATAGCTTCCAGGTTGTCGTGCCTGCCCGACAACAAACACCTGAATCGATCGCAGCTGACCCATGTTCACGTTCAGGTCGAAGTTGCGATACACGCGCCCGAATTGCCGTTGCAGAAACCCCGTAAGATCGGCAAACCGAATGCCTGCGACACGAATGACCCCCAGTTGTGGAATCGAGATCGCTCCTGTACGGTCGACAACGTAGGATCCCTGCTGATTGATCTGTCCCCAGATCTGGACACGAAGTTCATCGCCCGGCCCAACGACGTAATCTGGCGTTACTGGGATGTTGTCGACGGGCGCGAACGTCGAAGGAACATCCAGAAACATCGCGGCTCCGAAGATCGGCAGCTGGCGCCCAGTGCTGGCTGCGACGAGCAACTGAAACTCTGTCAGCGGATCCTGGCGACGTTGTCCGCTTTGGTCACTACGCGATGAATTGCGCTCGGCCGCTTGATTTTGATCACCTGGCGGAGGGGACGGCCGGGGCGAGGTAAGCCCGCCATACGGGTTAGCTGTTCCAGTTGCGGCTCCTTGGCCCTGCTGCACTCGTCCGTAAGTAAGATCCGCGCCACCCACAGTCGTTGCGCCCTGGCCTGTCGCCATTGAAGAGGTTGGCGAAGTGATGGGAGCAGAAGGCGCGCCACTTGCTTGGGCGTGCGCGGATGGAGCAGTTGCGCCGCCACTCACGATAAGCCATAGGGCACAACACGGTAGACCGCCTTGAGTTACCCTTATACATCTCCGCAATGCTGCTTTCACGACGACCAACGTTTCATCTATGCTCTATGCACCAGCGGGCCAAACTCCGACGCACCAAGCACGTTTGGCAACCCGAACAGGTAAATGTAACCATAGTCTAACGGATTTGACGCAGTGCGGTTCGGCCGCCGGCCGTCTTCCGGCGGCCAAGCACCTGAGCGATCCACGCACCCCGGCGTTTGCGCCGTACTCTCACGGAGATCTCACATGCCAGAATCCAACAAGGCCCAATCGCCCACGCAAACAAGCCCACCCAACCCAACCAAGACTGCTGAAGAGCCCTCCGGATACCAGGGCGGCAATCCTTCCACTGCCGGCCCAGGTCAGACGGCTGTTCGCTCTGACACGCCAGAAAACGCCCTGGGTCACCTCAACCCCTCGGCGCCGGGAGATTCCAACGTAACCCCCGGAAGCACCGACGACAAATGAACGTTCTAAATTCAGGGGCCTATAGCTCAATGGTTAGAGCAGAGCACTCATAATGCTTTGGTTCCAGGTTCGAATCCTGGTGGGCCCATCGATCATGTTCCACTTCTGCTCTGAGCAAACAGCCCTAGTTGTACTCCAACTCGTGAGGTGCGGGATAGGTTAGCGTGCCGTCTTTGCGCTCGTACCACATAAATAGCTTGTGGTCGCCATTTACCCGTGTTGCCACGATGATACCGGTCCCAAACGCACCCGTTCCATCGGTCTTCGAAATGTCGACGTGATGGGAGGTAATTGGCCCGACGCTGCTCGCCGTTGTCCAGTCATCGGTGAAGCGCTGGAGGGTGTAGTCGTACTTTGACGGATGCTGCTGCCAAGCCGGATCATTCATCCAAATGCCGTACGCCTTGTTGTAGTCCTTGGCCTCCAGTGCCGTAAAAAATGAGTTCACCCGATGTTCGGCGGGCAAGTTTGAAAAGAACCAGCCATGCCCCATCAGGAAACCACCTACCCCCAGCAGTGCTGCCAGTACCAGCAGCACACCCACGGCCACAAGAGCCCCGAGTTTTCTCCGCTCACCTCTTTCGTCATACTTTGGTGCGTTTAGGAGTGTCATTACGTAGCCCTCTTATTCCTTAGATACTCATTCTCTGATACTCAGAGCGGACACACGGCTCTAGCCTTTGACATAGGTTAGAATGCTGCGCGGAAGTGCTCGAACACAGGTCGGGCGCCTTCCAGGTAGACGGAAACGATATCGAAGCGGACGGAAATGTTTCGTCTCTCCTTCTCCGGAAAAACTCGGAGATATGCGGTAGCGAGATGCTTTAGACGTTTCTGCTTGTCTCGATCCACTGCGGTCTCGGCTGGGTAGAGTACGTCTCGTTCCGACCGCGTCTTCACTTCGATGAAGCACAGCCGATCGTTCTCCCAAGCGATCAGGTCGACATCGCCACGCACCTTTGGGCTTGTCCATCGCCGGGCGACTACCGTATACCCTTCTTTTCGAAGATAGAACAGCGCCTCCCGTTCCCCGCGCTCGCCTGTCAGCAGGTGCTTCGGGCGTGGACGTATACGACCGCTCCGCTCTGCAGTTCGGTAAAGGCGTTCTATCCACCAACGCTGCCCCGCTATCAAGATCTGGTCCAGCATACCGAGCCTCGCCCAACAACACTATAGCGGAGGCGCGTGGAATCTTCCTCCATGATCCCTGTCGAGCGCGTCTCTTGTCTGACGCACGCCATTCGTTCTGCCTTCCGGTGCCTTCTTCCCACATTTAGCGCAGCCTGGCGAACGGAACAATCAGGACCTCCTCCTGAAATGCTGCGATACACTTGATTGTGCCCATTCTGCACGCCCAATTACAACAGCTAAAGGTACGGAGGCGGAGATGCCAGCAAAGTACATCTTTGTAACCGGCGGTGTAGTGTCCTCGCTCGGCAAGGGTCTCGCTGCAGCGTCGATCGGCTGTCTGCTTGAAGCGCGCGGCCTCAAGGTCAATCTCATGAAGTTTGACCCATATCTCAACGTCGACCCGGGGACCATGTCTCCGTTTCAGCATGGTGAAGTGTTTGTCACCGACGATGGCGCCGAGACCGACCTCGACCTGGGCCACTATGAGCGGTTCACTCATGCCCGCCTCACCCGCGACAATAATCTGACGACCGGCCGCATCTACGAACAGATCATCACGAAGGAACGTCGGGGCGACTACCTGGGCAAAACTGTTCAGGTCATCCCACACGTGACAAACGAGATCAAGAACGCAATGAGGAAGATCGGCGCTGAAAGCGAGATCGCTATTGTTGAAATTGGAGGCACGGTCGGCGACATAGAGTCGCTGCCCTTTCTTGAAGCAATTCGTCAGATGCGCCAAGATTTAGGCCGTGACAATACTCTCTTTGTCCACGTGACGCTTATTCCATGGATTGCCGCTGCCCAGGAACTCAAGACCAAACCCACCCAGCACTCGGTTAAGGAGATGTTGAGTATAGGGATACAGCCGGACATCCTCCTTTGTCGCACTGACCGCGCCGTTTCCCGCGAGATGCGCAACAAGATTGCCGCCTTCTGCAACGTCGAGGAGGCAGCGGTCATCGCTGCTCGCGATGTCAATTCGATCTACGAAGTTCCGATCAATTTCGCAGCTGAAGGGGTTGATACCCTGGCCCTTCGGTATCTTCGGGTGGAAGCTCCTGAGGCCGATCTCACCCGATGGAGCGACCTCGTGGAACGCGCTTACAATCCCCGGGACGAAGTATCCATCGGTATCGTCGGCAAGTACGTCGAGTATGAAGACAGTTATAAGTCTTTGAAGGAGGCGTTAGTTCATGGCGCTCTGGCCCACAACCTCCGGCTCCGCGTGAGTTGGATAGAAGCTGAGGGTTTGGAAACAACCGACGTTGAAGGCCGCCCCAACCGCGACTATGAGGCTCAGTTGAGCCACTTTGATGGCATTCTCGTTCCTGGCGGTTTCGGCAAGCGCGGCATCGAAGGCATGCTCAACGCGATCCGCTACGCCCGCGAGCGCAAGGTTCCTTTTTTCGGCATCTGCCTTGGCATGCAAACCGCGTCCATTGAATATGCTCGCAATGTATGCGGCTTGAAGGGTGCGAACTCCAGCGAATTCGACTCGAGCACGCCCTATCGAGTCATCTACAAGCTCCGCGAGCTCACCGGTGTCGAAGAGATGGGTGGCACGATGCGCCTTGGCGCATGGGAGTGCACTCTTGAACCCGGCTCACTTGCTGCTCGCGCGTACGGCAAATCTGACGTCTCTGAACGCCACCGTCACCGCTACGAGTTCAACCGCGACTACCAGGCCGTACTTACCGGAGCTGGCTTGAGCATCACTGGCACCACCCCTGATTCCACGTATGTAGAGATCATCGAAATTCCCACCCACCCTTTCTTTCTTGGTTGCCAATTCCACCCCGAGTTCAAATCAAAACCGCTTGAACCTCATCCTCTCTTTCGCGAGTTCATCGCTGCCAGCTACGATCGTCGTCAGAGTTCAGCTGGTATCGAGAACCACTCCCAGGCCGAAGCAGGTTCTGTGTTGAGCGTATGAACGAGAGCGAAGCGGAGCCCATGAACAAGCAAAGATGGCCAGTGATTTGGTGAGCGAGCCAGGGATGCCTGCTCTTTTGGTAGCGGCGGCGCGAGTGTAAGGATATAATCCGGTGCAATGGTGCGGCTCTAGAGCCTGGAGCACCCTTTCTGTGAGGTGAGCTTTCAGCGAAAGCCTAAACGAGAGGTCGCGCGGAGGTCTGGCAGAGGTGGGCGGGCCGCCGGGAAGCGGAACGAAGGCCGCGCAGCGACACGGCTCTGGACGTAAGTTCGGTCCAGACAAAAGGCTTGGCTTGAGCAGCGCGCCAGAGCGAGCGATTCGGGCAGTTCTGGATACTCTGGGAACGACCATCTTTCCTGCGGACTGCCGAGTGTGTGGCGGTCCGTTGTCGCGTCTGGGGATCTCTCCAGTTTGCGAGATGTGTGTTGCGGGACTTAGACCACAGACAGGGCTCCTATGCCCGGTCTGCGGAGAGTCGCTTGGGATGGAAAGCGCGCGTTTCGCCGGCGGATATGGCACATCCGGGATGATATGTACGCCGTGTCGGAGATTGCCTCCGGAGTTCCTCCAGGCGGTGGCGTACGGCGTGTACGAGGGTGCATTACGAGAGATGCTGCACCTGCTCAAATATGATGGTATGCGCGGCTTGACCGGGGTTCTGGGAGAGGCTCTGGCGGAGACGATCGAGACGCTCGGCGACTTGACCAACCATGAGGGACAAGAGTTGCTGGTCGTTGCGGTTCCTTTATTTCGGGCCAGGCATGCCGAACGGCGATTCAACCAAGCGGAGGTGCTGGCCGACGCAGCGATACACACGTTGCGCGCCCGGCGGCCAGGTTTGAATCTCCGTTCCGCGCACCGTGCGCTGCGGCGGGTGAAGCAGACGAAAAGCCAGTTTATGCTGACGCCAAAAGGTCGCCGAAACAACGTGCGCGGCGCGTTCGCTGTAACCAGGCCACAGACGGTGTGCGAAGCAGACGTACTCCTTATAGACGACATCTACACGACCGGAGCGACGGTTCGGGAGTGTGCGCGCGTGCTCCGCAGAGCAGGTGCCAAACGCGTCTATGTAGCAACACTGGCCCGAGCGCAGAAAGACGCGGTCGGGGCTTGGGACGGCAACAGAGCTGATGTAGCAACTTGGACACAGACACCTCCAGAGCAGGCCATCAGGTGAGCAGGTAGACACACTCAAAAGCAAGGCGGGGAGGCACGGACCATGCAATCGGTTAAGTTACGGAAGCAGAGGACGCCAGCAAGCCGACATGCCGGGCATGCTAACGGTCGTGGCGTGCAAACAGAGCTGGAAGTGCGTGCCGGGGTATTCCGGCAGCCCGCGATGCAAACGCCGGTGCTGGTGCTGAACGCCAGTTACGAGCCCATCAATATTTGTGGAGCCCGGCGGGCCTTGGTTCTTGTACTGAAGGGCGTTGCACGGACCGAGGAGGAGCAGGGGACGGCTCTTCACGCGCAGAAATTGACCGTAGCTATGCCGAGTGTGATTCGGCTGCTGGAGTACCGGCGTATCCCGCACCAGACACGGGCGCTAAGTCGCAAGAATATCTTGTTGCGGGACCGGAACTGTTGCCAGTATTGCCAAGTGGTGCTGACGGCGGGTGAGCTAACGCTCGACCATGTGATGCCGCGATCGAGAGGAGGGCTTTCGACGTGGGAGAACCTGGTGGCTTGCTGCCATGATTGCAATCGGAGGAAGGGCAATCAGCTCTTGCATGAGCTGAGCGACATGAAGCTGTTGCGGGAACCCCGCCCGTTCTCGTTGCACACGAGCCGGCACATCATGCGAATGATCGGAAGTGCGGATGCTGCTTGGCGGAAGTACCTGTATTTCGAGTCGGAGACGGCGGCTTAGGGTCGGTGATTTTTCTGTTCTGGTTGGGCTGAGGACACATGCGGTTTGCTGGATTGGTGGTGGGGTTGGTGATCGGGGCGGCGCAGGGGGTGGGGGGGCCAGCTCCGGGAGCGGGTGCTCCCACCGTTGCGGGATGTCCGGTGTTTCCGGCCGACAATGTCTGGAATACGCCGATCGACGGCTTGAGACGGGACCCGCGGTCCGAGGCGTATGTCTCGAAGATCGGCACTACAACGGGCCTCTTCGCCGCCTTTGGACGCGCCCCTGGGAATGGCATCCCTGTGACCGTGGTAGAGGGCGACCAGCCGCGGACGAAGATGGAGTTTGAATACGCGGATGACAGCGATCGCGAAGACTACCCGATTCCGGCCGACGCCCGTGTTGAGGGAGCCGGAAGCGATCCTGGGGGAGATCGCCACATCGTTGTTGTAGACAGGGGCCGGTGTGTGTTGTACGAGGTATTTGCCGCGGAATGGAAGGACGATGGAAGTGGGTGGAAGGCTGGGTCCGGAGCGAAGTGGGATCTGAGGAGTAACGCTCTCCGCGAGGCGGGTAAGACCTCGGCGGACGCGGCAGGTCTGCCAATCCTACCGGGACTCGTGCGGTACGACGAAGTTGCCGCCGGAGAGATCCGCCATGCGCTGCGTTTTACCGCGGTGAAGACGCAGCGAGCTTACGTGTGGCCTGGCCGGCATTTCGCTTCAAAGATCGTCGACGCGAGCTATCCGCCGTTGGGCGTGCGGTTTCGACTGAAAGCAAGCGTGGATGTCTCGCACTACCCAAAAGAAGATCGCGTGATCCTGACCGCGCTGAAAAAGTACGGGATGTTTCTGGCGGACAACGGGAGCAACTGGTACCTGACGGGTGAGCCGGACGAGCGATGGAGCGATGCGGATCTGCATCGGCTCCGGTCGATCAAAGGATCGGACTTCGAAGCCGTGGATGAGAGTTCGCTGATGGCAAACGTCGATTCCGGACGCGTGAAGTAGTGGCGGTCACTTCGACGACTCAGGCGGCGCCGTTTGTTTGGGCGGGACCGAGTTCGCCGGCGCCGGGCTGGCGGGTTTTGTGTCCGGATTCGGATTCGCGCTGTTGTCGGTTATATCTTCCCCGTTGTAGATGATTCGGCTTGTGGCGCGGAAGCGTTTGTAATCGGTGTACCTGACGATGGTTTTCAGGTGGACGGTATAGCCCAGGTACCCGTTGCCGCTCGAGAAGTGCAGGTCGCCTTCGGCTTTGGTGTAGGTAGGGAACCAGTACTTGCCGTCGATCTGTTCGTAGTACGTGGTGTACGGCGGGGAAAGGTCTTCCTGGCCCTTTTTCTTGTTGTCAGGGACCGACTTTCCGTTGACGAGGACGATCTGGAGGTCCTGTTGATCGACCCAGACCTTGCCCTGGAAGTAGCGCTTGCCTTTTTCAAGGACCTTGGGTCCGGCAGAGAAGACATAGGTGTTGAGGTCGTCGACCTTTTGTCGTCCGAGATAGGTGACGTCGTACTCCGGGAGATCCTTGGTGGTGAGGATGAACGGGAGGCGATGCTCGATGTCCTGGAAGTCGGCGGGAGACATCATGACGCGCTGGAGGGTGTTCTGGGGAGCGAAGACGACGTGCTCTTCGCGTCGACCATCCTTGTTGAAGAGGATATCGGTGATCTGTTGGTACTCTCCGTCCGGCTTGCCGGAGTCCTCGGAGATGGTCTGCACCTTGACGGTCTGCCGAAAGGCGTAGCTCTGGCGCGCCTGGGCGAAGGCCGCTTCTCGCTCGCCGAAGCGCTTGATGATCTCTTCCGGGGTGATGTTGGTCGGGGGGGCTGGATCGAGCGGACCAAAGCCCTCGGAGGCGTTCGAGGAATCTTGTGCCGCACTGCTCCCAAGGAGAGCATCGCCTGTGGCCCGCTCAGATGCGTTGAGGGGTATCGAGAAGGGTGACGCGGCAACGAGACCGAGGACAATCACGAGTTGCAATCTCATCTTTGATGACCTCTATGGGTACCGTCTGTGCTTGCCCGCGCACGAGCAGCACCTCCAGGATAGACGTACGAAGTCTGGTGTTGTGGCTGTGATAGCTCTCCTGCTGGTGCGTCGTGGATCGCGGATCTGGACCCCTCCCACTCCCCCTGATTTGATGCAAAATATTGAGAAAATTGCACTTAGATCTGGATCAGGGCGGGAACTGGGCACCCAACGCATGAAAAATCCCAAATTGAGTGTGTCGGTAGCTGCAAAATACCTCTTCTAAAGGAGTTGACCCTCTGGTTGAGGAGGCTACACCACGCGCTCCGTCGAATTCCTCCCAGCTCTTATTTTACGAAATGGCGAAGGATCGATGCGCCACTGGTCTGCTAGAAAACCTCGATTTTCAGCGCCTGCTCTGGCCGAAAGCGTACCTCAGCGGCTAAAGCCGCGTTGCATCGGTTGCGTTTTACGGCACGGCTGAAGCCGTGCCCTTAAGCAAAGCGGGGCTTGATCGGAGGTTCCTTAGGGCGGATCGGGGATGGTGAAGAACAAACAACAAAAGAACAACAGCAGATTCCCTTCGGGAATGACAACAAAAAGGGCAACAGCAGATTCCCTTCGGGAATGACAACAAAAAGGACAACAGCAGATTCCCTTCGGGAATGACAACAAAAGAACAACAGCAGATTCCCTTCGGGAATGACAACAAAAAGGGCAGACGCAGATTCCCTTCGGGAATGACAACAAAAA
>CAXTYQ010000042.1:0-5044 GCA_964248505.1 uncultured Acidobacteriaceae bacterium | reverse complement strand
CAGACGCAGATTCCCTTCGGGAATGACAACAAAAAGGGCAACAGCAGATTCCCTCTGGGAATGACAACAAAAGAGCAACAGCAGATTCCCTTCGGAATGACAACAAAAAGAGCAACAGCAGATTCCCTTCGGGAATGACAACAAAGAGCAACAGCAGATTCCCTTCGGGAATGACAACAAAAGAGCAGACGCAGATTCCCTTCGGGAATGACAACAAAAGAGCGGATGTCCTCTATGCAGAAGAGCAGATGCCTCTAGGCCGATACCTCCGTTGCTTTAGGGTGCGTCCGAAACTATTGCTCCGGGAATCTCCGTCTAGTGCTTCGGAAGTGCTACAGCGGCCGTGGGTATCGGCGACGTAGCATGTGGTCGAGGTGGATGAGCTTGGACAATGAGCAGATTGGGTCCGAGATCGGTCGTGTTGTCGAAGCGTTCTTGACGGAAAATTCCACGGCCATGGTTTGGCAGGACGGTCACCAACTCTTTGACCTGAGCGAAGCTAAATGGGCTGTGACCGACAGAGGCGATCGATGTACGCTGCAGGTTTGGAGCGACAAGGGCAATGTGGTGAGGACGTTGACGTCGTTCACGAAGCGTAAGCACGTGTTGCGTCTCCGGACGACACGTCTCGGGAGCAAGGTCTCGGAGGACTTGGAGTTGGTGGCCGGGGATGGGCGACGAGCTCCGTCGATGCGCGAGGGGGTTCGACAGGGGTATCTTCGCGTGCTCCAACGAGTGATGGTGCGTGAGTTTGTGGATTGGCGGCCGCACGGCTTCCGCTCGGCGATGGATCTCGAACGTTCGTTTGGACCGGCTTATGCACGAGGGACGCTTCGACGCGGAAGGCAGGCCTGGTGCGTGGTGGGAACGGGTGAGGCGGAGGCGCAATCGACCGTGGATGGAATTCTCACGATCGGTCTGCTCTGGTTGGCGCATTGCCGCGAAGGAGCGGAGGGCGGCTGCGGGTATCTCGGTCTGAAGTTGATTGTGCCGTCTGGCACGGCGGCCACGACGCTCTCGCGCCTCGCGTGGATTGACAGACGTGTCGGCGTGGTCGAGCTGTTTGAGCTCGACGAGCAGACGGAGCGACTTCTGGGACGCGATCCGGCGGACCATGGAAATCTTGCGACGAGGCTGGTCCGGGCTCCTGACGAGCGCGCCACTTGGGAACGTTTTGGGCAGGCGATTCCTCGTGTACTCTCCTTGCTGCCAGCCGCTGTGTCCGGTGCCGATCGAGATGGCTGTGCTCCGAGTGGAGAGCGTCAACGCAGGCCTGGTGTTCGGGAGCAATCGGGGAAGGAGCACAGGTCTGAGTCGCCTGGCCGGATCGAACCGTTGGGGGAGGTTCACGCCTGTGCGGGATTTGAGATGCGAGTCCGCTCGAACTTCGAGTTGGCGTTTTTATTTCATGGTCTGGAGTTTGCGCGCATCCGCTCCGGGTTTGGGCGGGAGACGTTCAATCGCGAGCTTGAGGTCACGGTGGGCTCGGGGCCAAACGAGACACCTCTGACCTCGGCGACCGAACCTCGATTGCGTGAGCTTGTGCACACCCTTTTTGAACGAAGACAAGCGGAGCGAGAACGTGGGGCTGGATTTGGTGCTGGATTTGGTGCTGGATTTGGTGCTGGGTCTGGTGCTGGGTCTGGGGCTCGCGATCCGCTGTTTCGGATGCAGACAGAACGTTGGCTGGAGAGTTCGGTTCGACGAAAGTTGTCGGCTCTCGATGCGCATTTACGGGATGAGCCGGTGTACTCCCAAGTTCCGGCCCTGACGGGCGCGGGCAATAGCCTCGATCGCGGGATGCTGGACCTGCTCGGAGTGAGGGTGGATTCGCGGCTTGCGGTGATTGAGTTGAAGGCTGAGGAAGATTTGCATCTGGCGCTTCAGGGGCTGGATTACTGGATCCGCGTACGCTACCATCACCTCGCAAATGTCGATTCGAGCACCGGGCTTGGGGATCTGCAGCAACACGGATACTTCCCGGAGACACGGCTTTCGTCTGGGCCTCCGCATTTGTATCTGGTGGCGCCGGCGTTGCACATTCACCCGGCGACTGAAAGTATCCTGCGATGTTTCGACGCGCGTGTTGACTGGACGCTGATTGCGATCGATGAACGCTGGCGTACGCGCATCAAGCCTGTTTGGAAGAGGCGGAGTTCGGATGTGGAGGGGAGGGCGGATTTGGTGCGCGGGTGAAAGGGCGAGGCTAGCGCTGCAACGCGAGTTGGACGAGGAGGATGCCGTTCAGGCTGACGATGATTGTGACCGCCGCCCAGCCCGCGATCCGGGTGCGGGGTGCGCTTGCGAAGTCGCGCATGACGCTCGGCCGGTTGGTGAGCAGAAGCAAGGGGATGAGAGCGGCGGGAAGGGTGAAGCTAAGCAGCACTTGGGAATCGACGAGGATCGAGAGTGGATCGCGGCCGAGCGCGATGACGGCGAGCGCGGGTACGACGGTGATCAGGCGCCGGAGGAAGATCGGGAATTTGATGTCAAGGAAGCCTTCGATGATGACCTGTCCGGCCATGACGCCGACGGTGGAGGACGACAGACCTGAGCAGAGGAGGGCGACGGCGAAGACAACAGCGGCGGCGGGTCCGAGCAGCGGGCCAAGGGTGTGGTAGGCGTCCTGAATGGTGGGTGGGACTGGATTGGCCAGCTTGCTTCGTGAGAGGGCGACGGCCGCCATGACGACCATGGCGGAGTTGATGAGCCAGGCTCCGTTCATGGCGACAAAGACGTCGATGAGTTCGAGATGCAGGTAGCGGCGGAGCGCGGTGGAGAGACCTCCTTTGGCCGCCGCGGGCAGATGCTGAAGCCGAGGCTGGACGAGGGCGGAATGGAGGTAGATGACGTGCGGCATGACGGTGGCGCCGAGCATGCCGACGGCGGCAAACAGGGAGGCTCTCCGGGCGTGTGGGTCCAGCGTGGGGACGAGGGTGGAGAAGAGCGAGAGTTTCCAGTTTGGGTGGACGAGAAGGACCTCGAATCCGTAGCAGATGCCGATGACGCCGACGAAGGCCATGATGCCGCGCTCGAGCGAACGGAAGCCGGCGAGATCGAGCGCGAGGATGCCGAAGACGGCGACGGTTGAGATCAGGGCGGCGACGAAGAGCGAGTGTACGGGAGAGAGGCCGTGCGCTTGCAGAGCGGGGCCGATGAGGAGATCGAGGCCAAGAGCGGCGCCCAGGAACTCGGCTAGATCGGTGGCGATGGCGGAGATTTCGGCGGCGATCCAGAGGCCGATTGTGGATGGACGCGAAAAGTGTTTTCGGCAGTTCTGCGGGAGTGTGAGGCCGGTGACGATGCCGAGCTTGGCCGAGAGGTACTGGATGAGGATGGCCATCGCATTGGACCAGAGGAGGACCCAAAGCAAGCGATATCCGAAGAGGCTGCCGCCGAGGATGTTGGTGGCGAAGTTGCCGGGATCGATGTAGGCTACGGAGGCGACAAAGGCGGGCCCGAAGTAGCTCCACATCTCGTGCCGGCGGAAGAATAAGAGGGATCGGCGTGGAGGTAGGCTGCTACCCTCGGCGGCAACGGAGACGGGCGCGGAGAGCGAGGCTTCGGGAGGGATGGCCGCACTCGCGGCAGATGGATGCAGATCTTCCATGCTTGCTGGTCTTTCGCCTCGTATCGTCCTCTGAATCTGCTTCCCTTCAGTATAGGTGGGCATGGAGGAGGCCGGGATGGCGTTTGAGGGGGATAGTGGCTTGAAGGTGTTGGTGGTTGGCGCTGGTGGACGCGAGCACGCCCTGGTATCGGGTTTACTGCGATCGGCGCGGGTGCGCGAGGTCGTCTGTGTTCCGGGCAACGCAGGAATCTCGCTAATGGCGCGGTGTCTGAGCGTCGATCTGCACGACGTTGCCGAGACTCTGAGGATCGTGCGGGGGGAGGCGCCGGACTTTGTTGTGATTGGGCCGGAGTTGCCTTTGTCTCTCGGTCTGGTCGATGAACTGACGGAGCTTGGGATGCGGGTTTTTGGGCCGACTCAGGGAGCGGCAAAGCTCGAGACGAGCAAAGCGTTCGCCAAGGATTTCCTGCGTAGGTACGAGATCCCGACCGCGGCCTATGCGCTGTGCACGAATTTGGACGAGGTCCGGGAGGAGCTGCACCGATTCAGCGTTCCCGTTGTCGTCAAGGCGAGTGGATTGGCGTCGGGCAAGGGTGTTGTGATCTGCCGGACGCACAAGGAGGCAGTTGCGGCGGCAGGGGAGATGTTTTCGGGCGCGATGTTGGGATCGGCCGAGACTGAAGTAGTTGTGGAGGAGTTCCTGGAGGGCGAAGAGCTCAGTTTTTTTGCGTTATGCGATGGGGTCCGGGCTATATCGATTGCGGCGGCACAGGATCACAAGCGGGTGGGGGAGGGGGATACGGGGCCGAATACGGGTGGCATGGGGGCCTATTCGACGGACGGGTTGATGGGGGAGGAGATGCGGGAGTGGCTCACGCGGGAGGTGGCCCAGCGGGTTGTGGACGGAATGCGGTCGGAGGGGGCGCCGTTTCGGGGTGTGCTGTTCTGCGGGATGATGCTGGTTCCCGTGGCGGACGGGACGGTGCAGCCGATGGTTCTGGAGTTCAATACGCGGTGGGGCGATCCCGAGACGGAGGCGATCGTGCTCAGGCTCAAGACGCCGCTGCTGCAGGTACTGGAAGCCGCGGTTGACGGCATACCGGAGGGCTTTGAGGTGGAGTTGAAGCCGGGGGCGAGCGCGTGTGTGGTGGCGGCGAGTGGGGGCTATCCGGGTAGGTTTGCGGTGGGCAAGGTGATCTCGGGGCTCGATCGGGTGGGGGGAGATGCGGTGGTGTTCCATGCGGGTACGGCGTTCAAGGATGGTGAGATCGTGACGGCGGGTGGGCGCGTTCTGGCGGTTGCGGCGGAGTCGGAGATGGGGCTCGAGGATGCGCTCGCGAAGGTGTACGGGGCGATGGAGACGATCCATTTTGAGGGGATGCAGTTCCGGCGGGATATTGGCCGGCGGCCGCTCCGATGAAATTGTTTTGACCGGGCATGGCTCGGTGGTCTAAGTTCGGCGGATGGGCATGC
>CAXTYQ010000041.1:0-27351 GCA_964248505.1 uncultured Acidobacteriaceae bacterium | reverse complement strand
TTCTATCGTCTGCGCAGTGGAGAGACCTGCAGTTTTGCAACCGCCGAAACTATACTATGTGAAAACAGCTCTAGACACTCGAAACGTAGAAGAACTCACGCACAGATCGCGGATCTGTTGTATCTTTTTGGATCTCCCGACAGACCGAGATCCAGACCTAAGCTCTTTGTTCTGAAGATTTTGAGGCACTTTGCTGGGAGGTGGTGGGGTCCCCCCCGCCAGAGCTGGATATACGGCACGGACACCAAATTTCGCTCCTCGGGTGGCCGCCACCTACGGGAGCAGCATCCATCCTGCTAGCGACCGTAAACCGGCGCAAGGACAGTGACACTTCTATGGGAATTCTTGACTCGATCGAATCAATGGCAGGCCAGGCATCTGGCGCGAGCAGCCAGAACGCACAGGTAGCCGGTGGCCTCATGCAGGAACTTCAGCAGCACCCGCAAGGCGCCGGCGGCCTCTTCTCCGCGCTCCAGGGCAATGGCATGGGCGGCATGATGCAGCAGTGGGCGGGCGGCCAGACCAGCGGCGCCACCCCCCAACAGATGCAGCAGGGCCTCGGGGGAACCGGCATCATCGAACGGATCTCCCAGCGAACCGGTCTCCCCGAGACCGCGGTCCAGATGGGCCTCGCCGCAGCCGTCCCCCTGGTCATCAACCACCTCGTGTCGAACGGCCACATGACCTCCGACGGCCAATCCACCGGCGCACCCCCACCCGACCAGGGAGGCATGCTCCAGTCCGTCCTCGGAAGACTCATCTAGCCCCATCCACCCAAGCGCATCCAGGCTGTGGCAAGTGCGTCAGGGGGATACTCCCCGCGTACCTTGCCACAGCTTGAGCCCAAAATCTCAAGGAGAACCCCATGGCCGACCTCGATCAGCTCAAGCAGAAGTACGCCCCGGTACTCGATCTGTTCACCAAACTCGAGCCCTACGGCGCCAAGCTCGACGGTGTCGATCAGGACCCGGACGGCAAGCTTCACCTCAAGGGCGAGGTCCCAAGCACCGTGGTAGCCAACCGCGTCTGGGACAAGATCAAAGAGGTGGACCCGACCTACTCCGACCTCCACCACGAGATCGCCACGACCGGTGGCCAGGAGCAGCCCTACACCATCAAGAGCGGCGACACGCTCTCTGCCGTCTGCCTGCTCTTCTACGGCAACGCCAACAAGTACCCACAGGTAGCCGAGGCCAACGGTATCAACCCCAACACCATCGCCGTCGGCCACACCCTCCAACTCCCTGTCCTGAGCTAAGGAGACCCGGAACATAGGAGACCCAGGAGACAGGAGACCAGCAGACATGATTACGGCGCATTGCGATGGCGGGGCTCGGGGGAACCCGGGGCCGGCAGGGTTTGGTGTGCAGGTGACGGGGGCGGACGGGGCTGTGCTGGCCGAGCTTTCGGAGTTCCTCGGGTTCCGCACCAACAACTACGCGGAGTACGCCGGGCTTCTGGCCAGTCTCCAGTACGCTCTGGACCATGGGCATGCGGATCTGCGGGTAGTGTCGGACTCCGAACTGATGGTGAAGCAGATCCAGGGCAAGTACAAGGTGAACTCGCCGGATCTGAAGCCGCTGTGGCAGGAGGCGAAGCTCCGCATCGCCCGGCTAGGGCGATTTGAGATCGCGCATGCGTTGCGGCACAAAAACAAGGACGCCGACCGACTCGCGAACGAGGCGATGGATCGCGGCATGCGCCGGGGTGAGCGCACCTCCGCCGTCGAGAGCTCCCCCCTGCGGGCGGTTGCCTATCCCGAACGCAGCCAGGCACCGCCGGCGCCGAAGATCTATGATCCGGAAACGTCGCGGGCACCTGAAGCGGCTGCGAAAGGTCCGGCTCTGAAAGGCGCGGCTCTGAAAGGACCGGCAGCGGCAACTCCGGCGATGTTGCGCGGGTTTACGCGGGATGGCGTGGTGCGGATTCTAGGGCCGGAGGGGCTGCCGGATGGGATCTTTGTGAAGATCATCCCGGAGTAGACGGCAACGTAACACAGATGCTCACCTTTCTCCGGACCGTGGGTCTACCAGAGGAGAGAAACGTATTTCTGACTCCGGAGTCGGAAGATGAGTGCTGGGTTTGCTGGAATACTCCCCACAGGGGAGTTTGCGAAAACATTTGGGACGCGCGGACAGAAGTCCGTCATCTTTGCGGCTCAGGGTGCTGCGGCGACGGTAGAATCGTCCCCAAGCATGGGGAAGGCGACCACCCACACCGGACGCGGAAAACTCACGCCAGCGCAGCTGGAGGCGCGCGCGCAACAGCGAACCGAGGACGATGAGCTCATCCGCGAGGCGCAGAAAGGCCATCGCGAAGCCTTCGACACCCTGGTCCGCCGCTACGACCAGAGTGTTCTTCGACTCGCTCTGCACATGCTTGGCAACGAACAGGACGCCCAGGACGTCCACCAGGAAGCCTTCATCAAGGCGTACCGCCACCTTGGCAACTTCCGCTTTGAGTGCTCGTTTTACACCTGGCTGTATCGCATCGTTACCAATCTCTGCCTCGATCAGCTGCGTCGCCGAAAGAGTCGTCGTGAAGACCCGGCAACCGTGACCGACGCAGGCGGCGACGAGATGGATCTACTTGCAAGCGTACGGGACGATCGCGCCGCCATGAATCCAGGCCGCGAGCTCGATCGCAAGGTGATGGCCGAAGGCATCGCCTCCGCGCTCGAGAAACTCACGCCTCGCGAGCGAACCGTCTTTGAGCTGAAGCACTACCAGGGCCTGAAGCTCCGCACCATCGGTGAAATGCTCAGCACCACAGAGGAAACCGCGAAGAACACGCTCTTCCGTGCGACGCGCAAGTTGCGGGCGAATCTGTCCGAGCTCCGCGTCTGATCGATTGTTGTAAGAGGCACACAGGATAGTAGATGTTGTAAATGTTTAAGATGGTCGAGACAGACGTAAGCGGACAAATCGATCCGCGTATTGCAGGCAGAAGCAAAATCTTTGAGGCTGGTCTGAGGTTGAGCAATGAAGTGTGAAGTGGCGCAGGAACGTCTGGTTTTGCTTCACTACGGTGAGCTCGACGATGAGTTCTCCATCGGTCTGGAACAGCATGTGTCAGAGTGCGGCGCCTGCCGGCAAGAGTGGGTCTGCCTTGAGAAGCTGGCTGGCGATCTCAGCCACCTCCCCGTCATAGAGCCTTCCCCCAACCTCCTCGCACAGAGCCGCATGCAGCTCGATGAGGCACTGGACAATCTGCCGGCCCATGGCCTGCTCACGCGGCTTCGGTCGAACCTGTTTCGCTGGTCCGGCTTCGTCCAGGGAGCTCCCGCTCTCGCTACACTTCTGCTTGGCGCCGGCTTTCTCGGTGGCAATCTCACCTTCCGCTACCAGGCTGCGCACGCTCCCAAGCTTCCGCCGACCATGGTCATGGGAGCGCAGCAAGGTGCGATCGCGAACGTGAGCGGCATCGTCCAGACGCCCGACTCCGAGCTCGTCCAGGTGCACTACAACCGCATCGTCCCCGAGACGATGGAGGGCTCGCTCGACGATCCCAAGATCCGGCAGCTCCTGATGAAGGGAACCACCGCGGCGGCGACAGAAGGAGTCCGAACGAACTCGGTCGCGCTCCTCGCGAGCGAGTGCAGTTCGGGACATCGTTGCGAGGCCGGTGAGGACGGCCAGGGCATCCGCAGCGCGCTCCTCGTGAGCCTTCGCTACGATCGCGATCCAGGGGTCCGGCTCAAGGCGCTCGGTGGTCTCAAACGCTATGTCGACAAGGACCAGAGAGTGCGCGATGCTGTCCTTGAGTCGCTTATGCATGACTCAAGCGCCAATGTCCGAAAGGCGGCGATCGCCCTGCTTGAGCCCGTGCAGTCCGACTCAAGCGTCCGACAGGTGCTCAGGACCGTATCGACGCAGGATGAAAATCCCTACATTCGCCGAACCAGCTACGAGGCCCTGCAGGGCGCGGCTGACATCCAGTGAGATTTTCGATTACCAACGTCCTGCTGTGTGGTCCAAGTTGTCAGTACAAGTCACGTCGGCGCATGTTTTTGAGAGCACTACGGACAGAGAGACGATCGATGACGACATCCCATGCCAAGATCTCCAAAGATATCTGTGTGGCCATCACAGCAACCCTGCTTGTGACGAGCGCTTCGGCGATGACGCCTTTGGGAGCGCCGAGCGACGTTGGCGGGTTCGCTCCGGCGCGCCTTCTGCTGGCCGGTGGAGCGCACGGAACGCAGGGGTATCTCGGTGTCGACATCCGGGACGTCAACGACGACGAGATCGTGGTGCTCAAGCTGAAGGAATCGCGTGGCGCGGAGATCACGCGTGTGGATCACGACGGTCCGGCGGGAAAAGCCGGGCTGCGCGAGCGCGACGTTATCCTCGGGATGAATGCGCAGGTCATCGAGGGCGAGGAACAGCTGCGGCGCATGCTGCGGGAGACGCCTGCGGGGCGAGCGGTAACGATCGTTTTCAGCCGTGACGGGCAGCAGCAGACGATCAGCATCATGCTGGCCGATCGGTCCGTTGTCGAGCGGCAGGCGTGGGAGCAGCACCTGACGGTTCCCGATCCAGGCACAAACGCCGGTCCATCGCCCGGAGCTCCCGAGGCCCGTTCTGGACGCAACGATTCTGGATCGCAACCTGGCTTTGGGTTTCTCCACGGCGGCACTGCGATGCCGCGCGGCTTCTCGGGGTCGATGATCGGTCCAACAGCCGTGATGAGCGCCTCGGGAAGTGGGGCGATGCTCGAAGCGCTGGGGCCGCAGCTGGCCGAGTTCTTCGGCGTTGCCGGTGGATCGGGTCTCCTGGTGCGCAGCGTCGAACCTAACAGTCCGGCTTCGGTTGCCGGGATGAAGGCCGGCGATGTTGTGGTCAAGGTGAACCAGATCGCGGTGGCGAACGGCAGCGACTGGGCTCGGTTGATGCACGAGAACAAGGGCAAGCCAGTGAACCTCGTTGTTCTGCGCGACAAGCACGAGCAGAGCTTGACGCTGACCCCGGACGGCAAACGTCGATCCTCGATCGAGTGGCCTGATCTTCCCGGCTTCGAGAGCCTTTCGGTCGAAGCGCTTCCAGATGCGAGCGCAATGCTGGCAGAGATGCAACCCATGCTTGAGACCGCGAAGCTGCCTGACGAAGCCGAGCTCAGCAAGCTGCTGGACAACGCCAAGCAAGCTCAGATCCGCGATCCGCTGTTTGGGAAGCAGATCGAGGACAGCCTCAAGGGTCTGGATACTGAGACGATCCAGAGGCAGATGAGAGAGGTCGAGAAACAGATGGAACAGATGCGCGGTCAGTTCGAGCAGTTCGGGCTCGGTCCTGATGCTCGGATGCAGTAACGGTTCAGCTCATGCGTTTGTGGATCGTCGT
This sequence comes from uncultured Acidobacteriaceae bacterium, assembly GCA_964248505.1. Taxonomy (GTDB): domain Bacteria; phylum Acidobacteriota; class Terriglobia; order Terriglobales; family Acidobacteriaceae; genus Edaphobacter. The sequence continues at coordinate 22,012 of CAXTYQ010000041.1, read as the reverse complement.
CGTGCTGATTCTGGGTGTGTTTCTTCTCTTGCGTCGACGCCGATCTCGGTAAGCGGGAAACTTCCTCTGTGTTTCAATATCTAAAGGGATGATGAACACAGAGATACAAGGGATCAGGCGCACGTCTGCCGGCAAAAGGCGGTGGCGAGCCGTCACCCGAAAGCTGCGGGAGCTGGGCTCGATCGGGTCGGCTTTGGCGTCGACCTCACATCCATACATGGCACACATTGTGCCGATGCGCCGATGCAATCTCGCGTGCACGTATTGCAATGAGTTCGACAATGTCTCCGATCCTGTGCCGATCGAGGAGATGGAGCGACGAATCGACCATCTCGGTCGGCTCGGCACATCCGTGGTTACGATCTCGGGTGGCGAGCCGCTCCTCCATCCCGATCTCGACCGTGTTGTCGCTCGCATCCGCAAGACCGGCGCGATCGCGGGCATGATCACCAACGGCTATCTCCTGATGCCGGAGCGGATCGAGCGGTTGAACCGCGCTGGGCTCGATCACATGCAGATCTCGATCGACAACGTCATGCCGGATGCTGTGTCGAAGAAGAGCCTGAAGGTCCTGGACGCAAAGCTGAAGATGCTGGCTGAGTTCGCGGACTTCCATGTGAACATCAACTCCGTGGTTGGCGGCGGCATTGTGCACCCGGAGGACGCGTACACGATCTCCAAGCGCGCGCTTGGGCTGGGCTTCTCGTCGACCATCGGGATCATTCACGACGGAAGCGGGCAGCTAAAGCCGCTGCGACCGGAGGAGCGCGAGGTCTGGGATCGTGTCCGCAAGCTAACGCGCCGGAGCTACTCGCGCTTCAACCATTTTCAAGAGGCGATCGCGAACGGCGAGCCGAACGTCTGGCGGTGCCGGGCCGGCGGCCGTTATCTGTACATCTGCGAGCAGGGCCTGGTGCACTACTGTTCGCAGCAGCGCGGATACCCGGGCGTTCCGCTTGCTGGGTACACGACGGCCGATGTGGAGCGCGAGTTTTTGACTGAGAAGGGCTGCTCGCCGAACTGCACGATCTCCTGCGTTCACCAGGTGAGCTACATCGATCACTGGCGCGCGCCGCAGCGACCAGAGTCGCCGGGGACAGGGCTACCACAGGCCGGCCAGGGCGCAGCGCCGGAGCTGGTGCAGATTCGGTAGCGTCTGTTCCGCCCGCTCATGCGCGACAGGATTGCGCATGAGCGAGGCACCCGAGACCTTGTTAAGCGGCGGCGATGCGGTGGGTGAGGTCGTTTTGCTCCGTCTGGGATTCGGCGCCGATGGTGAAGGCGTCGAGGACGCCGGTGGAAAGGGCATAGCGGATGGCTTCCTGCGGGCGGTCGCGCATGTCGCCCTGTCCAAGGATCTTCATGCCGATGATACCTTTGCCGTCGGCGCGCATTTGTTTGATCACGGAGAGGACGGTGTCGGGGTCGGCGTCCATGTGGGAGCCGATGGGGTTGAGGCGGACAAGATCGATCTCGACCCAAGGGGAGGCGGCAGCGGCGCGAAGAGCCTCGATGGAGTGGCAGGAGACGCCGTGGGCACGGATGATGCCCTTGGCCTTGGCTTCCGACAGGACGTCCATGACGGGACGAAGGCGCGTGGTCCAGTCGGCCTCCGTGACGCAGTGGATGAGAACGATGTCGAGGTAGTCGGTTCCGAGTTCGCGGCGGAACCGGTCGAGGTCGGCTTGGACGCCCGGGGCGTTGCGGGTGTCGGTTTTGGTGAGGACGGTAACCTTGTCGCGGGGAAGCTGTTTGAGGGCGCGGGCGACGTAGGGGTGGCTGCCGTAGGAGTCGGCTGCGTCGAAGAAGCGCAGGCCGTTCTGGTGGTAGCCGTTGAGCATAAGGGCGGTGAAGGGGTCGGTGCCGAGGCGGGTCTGGTTGGAGCGGCGGCCACCCCCCATGGTTCCGGTGCCGATGGCGAGGCGGCTGGTGCGGATGCCGGTGCGGCCGAGGACGACGTCGTCGTGGGCGTTGTGCTTGCGAGGGAGCGGGTTTGCGTCCAGGGCAGCAGCCAGGGCGGCTTTGCGGCCAAGCCAGGCGGCGCTGAGACCGGTTACGGAGCGACGGAGGAAGTCTCTTCTCTGCATGGGTGGAATCTCCGAAGTTGGTAGCGGGGATACAACAATGGATGCATAGGTGTTTGCTGGAGATGCGCACCCTTCACGGGACAGCGGACGGAAGGAAAGCCATTGCATGCCGGTTCGGAATGGCGGATGCTTGGGCGTATGAGGTCTTCTGAGGTGCGTGGTTTGGGCCGGTTTGGGATTCTGGTGCTGGGTTTAGCCGTTATGACGCCCAGAGGCGAAGGTGTTCTCCGGGATGGGTCGGGAAGGATTCCTGGGTTGCCGTTGCCGCAGCAGGTCGATCAGCAGCAGCGGCCGACCAGCACGCCGTACTCGGGGGACCTGTCGATCTTTGAGTATCCGGATCGGGACCGGAAGCTGCAGATTGACCGAGTGATGGATCTGCTTGGGATCCGGCCGGGGAAGAGTGTGGCGGACGTCGGGGCGGGTTCGGGTTGGTTTACGGTGCGGGCGGCACGGCGGGTGGGACCGGGCGGAACGGTGTTTGCGGAGGATATCAATCCGCAGGCGATCGGGTACATCGATGCGCGGGTGAAGAAGGAGAACCTCCCCAACGTGCGGACGGTGCTGGGGACGCCGGACAGTGTGAAGCTGCCAGCCGGGAGTGTGGACGCGGTGCTGCTGCTGAAGGTGTACCACGAGATTGCGCGGCCGGTGCCGGTGATGCGGGAGCTGCGCGCAGCGTTGCGGCCGAACGGGCGGGTGGGCGTCATCGATCGGAACGGCGAGGCCACGGCGCACGCGCTGAACCGCGACGTCCTGGAGCGTGAGATGAGCGAGGCGGGGTACCGTGTGGTGGGGCGGTACGACTTCACCAAGGCCGATGGGCAGGACTACTTTGTGATCTTTGAAGCGAAGTAAGTGCCCTGGAAAGCAGGGCGGTGAAGTGGCGCGCTGGGGTGAAACGGATCGGGGTTGGGCGGCACTACTACGGTGTGCGTCGGCTGCTGTGAATTGGGCGGACGGCGGGCGCACTGGAGCTGCTGCGTCGCTCGCAAAGGCAGCTAGGCTCTTGCCGGTTGTGGACTTCTGCCTGGGCCATCTTCTTATTTCATTTCGAGGTTATTGTTATGCCATCCGCTACGACGACGAAGTTATCGAGCCGCAAGGTGCAGAAGTTTGGTTGGATTCCGGATCTTCCGGATCAACGGGATTTTCTGTATGCGGCGCCCACACCGTTTCAGACCAACATCCCGGAGTCTATGGATCTGAGCTTGCAATGTCCGCCGGTGTATGACCAGGGGCATCTGGGAAGCTGCACGGCGAATGCGATCGCCGGTGCGATCGAGTTCGACCAGCGAAAGGCGAAGGAACAGGAGTTTGTGCCGTCGCGCCTGTTTATCTACTACAACGAGCGATCGATGGAGGGGACGGTGAGCACGGACTCCGGAGCGCAGATTCGTGACGGGATCAAGAGTGTGTCGCAGGTGGGCGCTCCGCCGGAGACGGATTGGCAGTACGACATCACGAAGTTTGCCCAGCAGCCGCCAACGCAAGCGTTTACTGATGCGAAGCAGCATCTGGTGACGCTGTATCAGCGGTTGATTCAGGAGGTGAACACGCTGAAGGGGTGCCTGGCTTCGGGGTTTCCGTTTGTGTTCGGGTTTACCTGCTACGAGTCGTTTGAGAGCCAGGCCGTGGCGGAGACGGGCATCTTGCCCATGCCGAAGTCTGGCGAGAAGGTGGTGGGCGGACACGCTGTGGTGTGTGTTGGGTATGACGACAGATCGCGGGAGTTTTTGGTGCGCAACTCGTGGGGCGATACGTGGGGGCTGAAGGGGTACTTCAAGATGCCCTACGCATACCTGACGAGCCAGCGTCTGGCGTCCGATCTGTGGACGATCCGGAGTGTGCAGTAGGTCTCGGGTGGTTGGAACGGTTTGGACCGGCCTGTAGGAACACGCACACATGCGCGATGAAGCTGTGCACGTGTGCGTGTTCCCAGCAGGGTTCGCGGTTAACGCTGGACGGTGGAGGGGCGCCGGAGCTTGGAGTTGGTGGAGGCGGTGTTGGTGCTGGGCGTCTGCGCGAGCGCGGTGTCGATGGTCTGGTAGAGCTGCGTGGGGTCGGTGACCTGGATCCACTGTTTGGGGGTGACGACGAAGATGGTCGGGGTCTGGGTGAGACCGATGCGATCGCCGAGGGCTTGGTCGGCGAGGACCTCGCGGGAGAACTGGCCGGTGGGATCGATGACAAAAGGCATGGCGCGTCCGTGCTGCTGGAAGTAGCGCTGGGTGAAGGCCTGGAGGTCTTCCTTGGAGCCGATGGAGATCTGGTTGGCGAAGACGGCGCGGCGGTAGTCCTCGGCGGCTTGGGGGGAGATCTTGTCCTGGATGTAGCGTGCGGTGATGGCGGCGTCGAGGCTCCACAGATGCATGCGGAGGGGGAAGTCGTGGCGGACGATGGGGATCTTGTAGTGGTCGGCGGCGTTGTGGACGAGGGGGAAGGCGCGTGCGCAGGCGGGGCACTCGAGGTCTTCGAACTCGTAGATGGCGACGCGGGCGCCGGCGGGCGGCTTGACCATGGAGGTGTCTTTGAACACCGATCCGGTGCCGACCGGAACGGAGCTTTGGGCGCGGCTGGCCGCGGGAGACGCGAGGAGAAGGGCGGCGGCGAGGGAGGCGGCGGCGGAGCGGAGCATATGGGTAGGACGCGGCATGGGCTTGTTTGTATTCTAGCCGAGGGGTGAGGGACTGGATGGGGCAGGTGCGGTGGGAGGTTGTGCGGTCGACGGCGGAGCTGGAAGCCCTGGCGCCGGCGTGGGTCGAGTTGTGGGGGCGGGACCCGCGGGCGAAGCCGTTTCAGCATCCGGCGTGGATGGTGCCCTGGTGGCATCACTTCCGGCAGCCGGAGCTGCGGGTGCTGGCAGGCTGGGCGGGGGAGACGCTCGTAGCGGTTCTGCCGATGTACGTGTATCGGGAGCCTGTCTCTGGCGAGCGGCAGCTCCTGCTGCTAGGGGCGGGGACGTCGGACTATCTGGACGGGGTGTTTGCCCCCGAGTGTGGTGTGGCGGACGTGCTCGAAGCGTTAGATGTGCTTGGGGATGACGCGATTTGGGATGTCGCGCACTTCGCGCAGATTGTGCCCGGGTCGCTACTGTTCCGGGCGTTGGACGGGTTGGGGCCGGGGGTGGCGGAGCGGTATGCGGGGGAAGGTACATCGCGGTGCCAGGCGTTGCCGGTCGCTGAACTTCCAGGCAAGGTGCGGGCCGATGTGCGGTACTTCCGGAACTTTGCGGCGAGCCGGGGTAGGTTGGAGCTGACGGTTGCGAGGGAAGAGACGGTCGCGCGGGAGATGTTTGAGCATCTGGTCAGGCTGCATACGGCGGTGTGGACGGAGCGCGGCGAGGCGGGCGTGCTGGCGGACGCGGCGGTGCTGGGGTGGCATCGCGAGGCGCTTCCAGGGCTGTTGGCGGCGGGGTTGCTGCGGATGTGCGCGCTCTGGCTCGATGGTGAGGTAATCGCGGTGTTGTACTCGCTGGTCGATCCGGCCGGGCGACCAGGGAGCGATGGAGCCGGGCGGACGCAGTACTTCTACCTGATCGGTCACTCAGTAGAGCATGCGGACTTGCATCCGGGGACGCTACTGACGGCGATGGCGATGGAGCGGGCGGCGGAGGAGGGTATCCGGACGATCGATATGCTGCGCGGCGATGAGGCTTACAAGCGGTTCTGGCGGGTAGAGCGGGTGCCTACATATGGGTTTGCGCTGCAAAGGGATGCGCTCCGCACAGCGCCGGAGGGTACGGGTGTCGGTGTTAAGATGAGAGGCTGAGGCAAAGCTCGCTCCGCATGGATCCGTCGCACATCCGCAACTTCGCGATCATCGCGCACATTGATCATGGAAAGTCCACTCTCTCTGACCGGCTCCTGGAGCTGACGGGGTCCCTGACCTCGCGCGAGATGCAGGCGCAGGTGCTGGACGCGATGGATCTTGAGCGGGAGCGCGGAATCACGATCAAGGCGCACACCGTCCGCATGATGTACAAGGCCGAGGACGGCGAGATGTATCAGCTGAACCTGATCGATACGCCGGGGCACGTGGATTTTTCGTACGAAGTTTCGCGGTCGCTGGCTTCCTGCGAGGGCGCTCTGCTGGTGGTGGACGCGAGCCAGGGGGTGGAGGCGCAGACGCTGGCGAATGCGTATTTGGCGATCTCAAACGGGCTGGAGATTTTGCCGGTGATCAACAAGATTGACCTGCCGTCGGCGGACGTTGAGCGGACCAAGGCGATGATCGAGAAGTCGGTGGGTTTGCCAGCGGACGATGCGATCGCGGTTTCGGCGAAGACGGGGCTGAACGTGGCGTCGATCTTGGAGGCGGTGGTGACGCTGTTGCCGCCGCCGGCGGGCGATCCGGAGGCGCCGCTGCAGGCGCTGATCTTTGATAGCTGGTTTGACGCCTATCGCGGGGTGATTGTGCTGGCGCGCGTGATCAACGGCAGGCTGCGCCAGGGCATGAAGATCAAGGTGATGTCGAACGGGCGGACGTTTGACATCGACTCGATGGGGGTGATGACGCCGAAGCCGATGGAGCTGACGGAACTCTCGGCGGGCGAGGTGGGGTTCTTCGTGGCGACCATCAAAAACGTCGCCGACACCAAGGTGGGGGACACGATCACGGAGGTCGACCGGCCGTGCGCGGATGCGCTGCCGGGGTTTGAAGACATCAAGAGCATGGTGTTTGCCGGGCTGTACACAGTGGACTCGCACGAGCATGCGATGTTGCGGGATGCGCTTGAAAAGCTGCGGCTGAACGACAGTTCGTTCAACTTTGAGCCGGAGAGCTCGGTGGCGCTGGGGTTTGGATTTCGCTGCGGATTCTTGGGCCTCCTGCACCTGGAGATTATTCAGGAGCGGCTGGAGCGGGAGTACGACCTCGACCTGATTACGACGGCACCGGGTGTGCGGTACAAGATCACGCTGACGGACGGGTCGGTGGTGGAGGTGGACAATCCTTCGCGGTGGCCGGACTCGACCGAGATCGAGACGATCGAAGAGCCGGTGATCATTGCGAAGATCCTGACCAACGAGGAGTATGTTGGCGGGATCCTAAAGCTGGTAGAGGACAAGCGCGGGCGTCAGCAGAACTTCGAGTATGTCTCCGAGACGCGCGTGATGCTGACCTATGAGCTGCCGCTGAACGAGATAGTCCTGGATTTCTATGATCGGCTGAAGTCGGTCTCGCGCGGGTACGCTTCCTTGGATTATGTGCTCGCGGGCAGCTGGGTGTCGCCCATGGTGAAGATGGATATCCTGATCGGCGGCGATCCGGTGGATGCGCTATCCATCATTGTGCATCGGGATTCGGCGTATGAGCGGGGGAAGCTGCTGGTGTCGAAGATGCGCGAGCTGATTCCGCGGCAGATGTTTGAGGTGGCGATTCAGGCGGCGATTGGGGCGAAGGTGATCGCGCGCGAAACGGTGACCGCGATCCGGAAGAACGTGATTGCGAAGTGCTACGGCGGGGATATATCGCGCAAGCGCAAGCTGCTCGAAAAGCAGAAGGAGGGAAAGAAACGCATGAAGCGGATCGGCAAGGTCGATATTCCACAAGAGGCGTTTTTGGCGGTGTTGAAGGTTGGGGAAGACTGAGTGCGACCTGAAATGCGGCGGCTGGCGGCACCAGAGGTCACCACGGTCGCGTCAGTCTGGTAAGAGCGGATTAGGGTAGGAGGTCACGAAGGACATACCCGGGTGCCTGTGGAAGCCGTTGAAAGCTGGTCCGGGGCGGTTGGAGATGGATAAGAGGTGCTGCGCGGGTCTGTGGCCGGCGTCGTAAGCTACTTGTTTCGAGGCAATTAGGTCCCGATAGTAGGCGTCGCCGAATTCCCAGGGCACAGCAGCTCCGGAGCCTCTTATAAAGATAGCTACTAGGGCGATCCACATAAATTCCACAGGGAGTTGGGTCCGTGAGAGCCCCGGTAGAGGCTCTCACGGACGTACGACCCAATGATCTTAGCGAGTTGCTGGACGGGCAGTGCTTGAGGGAGTTGTGGGACGTGGGCGGGTGGCGGCCGAGGGAGCAGACGGCGGAGGCGCGGCAACGCCGGAGGCGCGATTGTAGGCATCGACGACGGCCTGGGTGACGTCGATGGATTGGAGCGCCCACATGACATTGCTGGCCTGGTTGCTCACATCGAGCAAGAGGGTAAAGCCGTTCTGCTGCACGTAGGACTTCATCGTCGGGTCAAACTTCTGGGCGACCTTGCCGAAGGCTTCCTGGAGATCCGTGTTGTAGGCGTTGGAGGCGTCTTCGGTATCGCGGCTCAGCTGCTTCTCCTTGGTGTCGATGTTGCGGAGGCGGGTGGCGCGTTCTTCTTCGGAGAGCGTGGCGGGTGCGCTTTGGAGCTGTTTCCGGAGGGAGTCGACCTCGTTCTGGAGGGAGTCGATCTGGGCCTTCTTGGGCTCGTACTTCTTTTGGACGTCAAGGACGGAGCGCTGACCTTCGTTGGTGGCAAAGACAGCCTGCTGGAAGGCGATGAGAGCGACCTTTGCGGGGACGGCTTGGGGTGCGGCGGCGGTGCCGGCGGGTGCTGTGGACGGGGCAGCGGGTGCGGCAGACCGGGGACCAGTCTGGGGTGCGGTGGTCTGGGGCGCCGTCGTCTGGGCGAGGGCAGCGGAGGTGAACAATCCTGCGCTGAGCGCGGAGAGCCTGATAAAAGAGCGGTTCATGCGGTGTGGTGTACTCCTCGGTGACTGTTCTGATGATTGGGCGGTGCTCGTTGACGGGTGTTGCCCGCGAAAAAATCAGGTGCGCGGGAAGCGGATCGCTCCACTGTGCTTCCCTTGGTGGGGGCTGACCCCACTCGGAGAGACGCGCCCTGGGACCGGTTGTCACGTCCCATGTCGCACGTGGGGTGCTGACGCGGTTCGCAGTCTCCAGCCCTCAAATTATAGGGTTCCCTGGAAGGGTGGTCAAACGGGCGTGGGGTGGGCGGGGAAGATAGGGGCGGGCGGCTGGCTTTCCAGAATATGGAGAGTGGCTTGTCGGGTCTTCCATTTCTCAGCGGGCGCGCGGATCGAAATGGTGGCTGCGGGAGGGACTTTTGCTGGAATCGGCGGCGGAATTGGGCTTTTCGTAGCTATAAAGGGCGAGGCACGAATGGTTGTTGAATTGCAAAGGTGGATGTGCAAGGACATGGTTGGCAAGTTATCGGACCTGCCTGGCACTGATCTGGCCAGAGACGCCTCTCTTGAAAGGGGTGCCGGCGGATTTGGGTATCTGTACAGAATTTTGGAGGCCGTGACTGGCCATTGTGGGAGGGGTTGCAGTTGCGGTTTAGCCGGCGACCTCTCTGGCTTCTCGCTTGGTTCTCAGAAGTGCTTGGCTGATTTGTCTTGTATAGGTCATGGCCCAAACGATGTATTTGCCGCGATCCCCGCTCTGATGTATTATCCAATTTGTCTGGACAGTGGCTGTGGGTGCGGTTTCCCTGCGGGTCGCCGGGGCGGATGAGCAGGACTGGGGCGAAATCTGAGGTCTACGTAGAACGGTGATCAGGTTGATCCTGCCCTGATTTGGCGTTTTGCTTCTCTTCCGGGCCGTAGATTGGCTTCTCGCAGATATGAAGTGACACACATACGACGTGCGCTCCTTACAACAGATCGACATCCCGGATAGCCCAACCCGATCCAGGTTTTCCCCTTGCTCTCCCTTGTGAGACGACGCCGATAGCGTGGGCTCAACGGTCGATGTCTATCCCACACGTTCGCGAATGTAGTTAGCACTGAAATTTAGGAAGTGGAAGCATGAGTTCAGAACAGAACGGTCCTGACGTGCCCATGTTTGGTGGTGCACCCCCGATGCAGCAAGCTTCGCCAACCGAGGCGGGGTCTTTTAACGGCGGTGCGGATGTTTCGCATGGCGTGGGTCAGTCCAAGAGCAGCCGGCGACGACGGCGCAAGCGCAAGAACAAGGCTATAGAGGGCGCACCGGGCGCCCAGGTGTCGGCGGGCGACGGACAGGGAGTGATCTCGTCGGTTCAGGCGAGCGCGGAGCCGAGTGTAGCACGGGAGACTTTTTCTCCGGCGCCTCCGCAGCAACAGGGAGTTCAGGCCGCAGCGGGACAGTACCAGAACCGGGAGGGTGGTGCGGGCGGCAAGCGGTGGAAGAAGAAGTTTCGCGATCGCGAACGTCCGCCGCGGCGTGAGGACAACGCGGGAAATACGCAGAGCGCCTCGACGACCAGTAACGGCTTCCGCGATTATGGGAGTAACGGGTCCGGCGGGAGCAATGGTGCTGCGGTGGTGCGGGATACGGGGACGCACCAGTTTGGGAATCGGGCTGACGGGTTCAAGCGTAAGGGATCGAGCGGCGGCGGAGGGAAGCAGTCGCGAGATCGTGGACCGCGTGGCGGGTTTGTGGGACCGATGGATCACTCGTACCGGGCGGTGAGTGGGAATTTTGGAGAGGTCTCGCCTTCGACGATCGACACGGGAACTGGCTTTGGCCGACGCGGAGGGTACCACTCCGGCGACGCGCAGCCGATCGACTACTCGCAGGGCCGGGTGGTTCCGGTGGCGGAGGATGCGCCGACGAAGATCTTCTTTTTTATCGAGGATCTGTTCTTCCTGGCAAAGATCCAGGAGACCGCGCGCAAGCTGGGCGTAAAGGTCGCGTTTGTGAAGAACGACAAGGAGGCCTTGGCGCAGCTGACCGGAGGCGAAGAGGCTGATCGGCCAGGGTTGATCGTCGTCGACCTCAATAACGCCAATGCGAAGCCGCTTACATTGATTCCCAAGTTGAAGGCGAAGTTGAAGCGTTCGACGTCGATCATTGGGTTCCTGAGCCACTTGCAGGGGGACTTGAAGGCAAAGGCGGTAGAGGCTGGATGCGACACGGTGATGCCGCGATCGGCGTTCTCGCAGAATTTGCCGAATCTCCTTCGGCGATACGGAATTGAGGAAGAGGAAGAGGCGAACTTCAACCAGTAGAGCTTGTGGTCCACTCGTTGGGACGTGGTGCAGGCGTACCCAGATTTCCTCGGGATGACAACCAAAGGTGGAGCTGAAGCAGCTGCGGTCTCTCGACTGCGCGGACGATAGAGCGGTCTGCTCCGGTCGACATGACACGGCTATACCTGTGCAAAGGCAGCTTTAGCCTGGGGGCCAGGACATTGCGCGTCCGCCTAGGAGGTGGACGTGAAGATGGTCGACCGTCTGGCCGCCGTCTGCGCCGGTGTTGATGACCAGGCGATATCCGCGCTCCAGATGTTCTTTGCGCGCCAGTTCGCCGGCTGCGGCCATCACCTTTCCGACGAGTTCGGTATGTTCAGCGAGCGCATGGGCGTGGGACGGTAGGTGCAGCTTCGGGATGACGAGCAGGTGCACAGGGGCCTGTGGATGGAGGTCTGCGAAGGCGAGGCAGATCTCGTCCTCGTAGAGACGGTCAGCCGGGATGGTGCCCTCGACAATGCGACAGAAGATGCAGTTTAGGCTCATGGGGTCCTTCCGGGTGGGGCGAAGTACCGAGGCTTTTCGGGTGGAAGCCAGGGGTTGTAGGCGCGGGCAAAGGCTGCGCGACGGCTGATAGAGGGGTGGCTAAAGGTCCAGAACTCGAGTAGAGGGTTGAGGTCCGGGTCGACGAGGCTGGTTTCACCGAGAACTTGAAAGGCCTGTTCGGCAACAGTTTGCGGATCGGCGACGATGCCGTGCACGGCTTCTTGTCCGTACACGTCGGCGTCGTGCTCGTGCATGCGGCTGTAGCCGTTGGTGATCGGTTCGGAGAGGAAGGCGAGCACGGAGAGGACGAGCAAGAGGACGACGAGCGAGGCCCAGTTCTCGAACGAGGGGATATGCCAGCGGGCACCGAAACGCCGGAGAAGCCACTCGGAGGCGCGGAAGCCGACGTAGAACTCGACGAGGAGAAGGAGGGCGAGGAAGGCGAGGGTCTTCCAGATGTGCTGGAGCACGTAGTGGCCCATCTCGTGGCCGAAGATAAAGGAGATCTCGTCCGGTGTGGCCTTGACGATGGTGGTGTCCCAGACGACGACGCGTTTGGAGGCGCCGATGCCGGTGACGTAGGCGTTGAGGCCGGTGACTTTGTCGCTGGCTCGCATAAGGAACATACGGTCAGGTGGGATGGTGATGCCGCCGCGCTCGACAACCTGCTCGAGGCGCTGGACGAGGGCGGGGTCGGATTTGGCGAGGGGCTCGAAGCGATGAAAGAGTGGGTCGATGAGGACGGGTGTGACGAAGACGCCGAGGACGACCAGGAGCATGGCGGGAATGCAGAACCAGAACCACCAGTGTCGAGGGGATCGGCGGATAGCCCAGAAGAGCAGGAGGACGAGCGGGGCGCCGATGACGAAGGTGAGCGCGAGGGACTTCGCCTGGTCAGCGAACCAGCTCTCCCAGCCTTGGACGGATTGGGCGTAGAGGAGCGAGAGGTGGTGGCCGTAAAGGTCGAAGGGAAGGTCGGCGAGGCTGGTGACGGCGAGCAGAAGCGCGGTGAAGAGGAGAGCCTGGAGCCAGCGGCGGCGGGTGCGACGGGCGGCGAAGGCTTCAAAGCGAGAGGCGGCGCCGGTGGTGAGCAGGAGCATGAGGACGAGGATGCCCCAGAGCTCGCCGGCAAGGCTGAGGACGGCCCTTTGGCGGGAGTAACGAATCGCTTGCCGGAGTTTTTCGGGCGAGAGATGGTAGGCGGGCTGGTTGTCTTGCGCTCCGTCAGGTCTGCTGCTGCTGGTGCCTGTGGCGGCCTGTTGGTTTCCAGACGACGCAGAGGCTGCGCACGTGCATGCGAGAAAGGCGAGAAGCGCGAGCAAAAAGGTCGGGATCGTGCCGAGGTACGACTTCATGGTGTTTTCACGCTCTGCGGGTGTCTCGGCTCGCGATTTCTGAGGCCGCCCCAGGCCGCCTCCTATCTTACGGGGCCGGCGCGCGTCCTAAAAGGTACGGGATCAAGGCCGGGCATGCACCGGGTGTGATCCGATACACTCGCCAAGAGCTGACTTCCGTAATGAACGGGCCCCACCTTTGATGCTAAATCGCTGTTTTGCCTCTTTTCACCCACTGCGGGTGTGTCTGTCTTCTTCGCGCCTTACCTCTGCCTCCGCTCTGGTGATGCTGTGCGGGCTTTGGGGCTCGCGAGCTCTGGCTGCCGCGCCGCCGACTGCGGCGAGTCGACCGGCGGACTCGGTGCTGCTTCGGACGATGGACGCGGAGCTTGGCCGGGCGATGCGCGACCTGGGCACAGGAGCGCAAAATGCGGGAACTCCTGATGCGGGGGCGGGCGCGAAGGCCGCCGACGCAGGGACGCAGACGCCGAAGCCCTACTTTCTTTCCTACGCGGTGTCGGATGCGGACTCGCTGGCGATGTCGGCGCAGTTTGGGGCGTTGACGGGGGCCAACCGGTCGCACCGGAGGTCGGCGGATGTGGAGATCCGGCTGGGGTCGCCGGCGGAGGACAACACGCATGGGGACCATCGCAACTCGGCGTTGACGACGATTCCGTTGCCGCTGACGGATGATCCGGCGGCAATCAGCCGGTCGCTGTGGTTTGCAACGAATCGGGGGTACGGGAAGGCACTCGATGGCTATCTAAAGGTGAAGACGGAGCAGCAGGTGCGGGCTCGCGAGGAGGATGTTTCTCCGGATTTCTCGAAGGAAAAGCCGGTGAGCGAGGCACTTCCGGCGTCGCCCCCATTGCGAGTGGAGGACATCGTCTGGAAGGATCGCATTCGCGAGCTTTCGGGGCTGTTTCGGCAGTTTCCGGATGTGTTTTTCAACACGGTAGCTCTGCAGGCCTCGACCGAGACGGATTATTTTGTGTCGTCCGAAGGGACGCGTGTAGCGACGCCCAGCCAGGTAGCTCGGCTGGTTGTGGTGGCGCGAACGCGGGCCGCTGACGGGATGGATCTGTTTCGCGCGGAGACGTTTGAGGCAGACACTGTGGCGCATCTGCCGGATCAGAAGACCTTGACCGAGAAGACGCTTGCGATGGCGAAGAATTTGGAGGCGCTGCGGACAGCGCCGATCACCGAGCCGTATAACGGGCCGGCAATCCTGTCAGGGCGGGCATCGGCGGTGTTCTTCCATGAGGTGCTGGGGCACCGGTTGGAAGGGCAGCGGCAGAGGGGCGATGAGGAAGGGCAGACGTTCACCAAGCTGCTCGGGAAGCCGATCCTGCCGACGTTTCTGTCTGTCGCCGATGATCCGACGATTGCGGAGTTTCAGGGGCATCCGCTGTCGGGGCACTACAGCTTCGACGACGAGGGACAGCCGGCGCGGCGCGTGGACCTGATTAAAGATGGTGTGCTGGAGACGTTTTTAATGTCGCGGCTGCCGATTGCGTCCTTCAGCAGCTCGAACGGGCATGGGCGGGCGGAGTCGGGGCATATGCCGACGGGGCGGCAGGGCAACCTGATCGTGACCTCGACCAAGACGGTGGACGACCAACGTCTGCGGCAGATGCTGATCGAGGAGGCCAAGAAGCAGGGCAAGCCGTACGGTCTGTTCTTTGAGGATATTTCGTCGGGGTTTGCGGTGACGACAAGGCGGAGTCCACAGGCATTTCAGGTGATTCCGCTGGTGGTGTACAGGGTGTTTGTGGATGGTCGGCCGGATGAGCTGGTGCGCGGCGTGTCGATTGTAGGGACGCCCCAGGCTGCCCTGAACCGAATCTTGGCGACGGGCAACCGGCAGGATATCTTCAATGGTATCTGCGGGGCCGAGTCTGGGCAGATTCCGGTGTCGGCGGTGGCTCCGGCGATGCTGGTCAGTGAGATCGAGACGCAGCGGCAGGCGCAGGGCAACAACCGGCCCCCGATCTTGCCGCCGCCAGGGGCTGCAGGGCCGGCAACAACGCCAGCGACGGGTGTGACCGGGGTGAATCGATGAGTGTTTCGAGCGGCGTACGCCGGAGTTGGAAGAGTTCCGGGAGAGTTGGGCGTGCCGTGGCTACGGGCATGCTGCTGGCGGCGACCACGGGTGCAGTCTGGGCCGAGGCTTCGGCTGTGGCAAGTGGTCCGGCAGACCCGCTCCTACAGGCGATGCGGGCGGAGCTCGACCGGGAGCAGGCTGGGCTGGTGCTGCCTGGGATGCAGCGGCCGTACTTCATCGAGTACCGGCTGGATGACATCACCAACTATGAAGCGGTGGCGAACTATGGGGCGCTGACGCGGGAGGAGAGCGGGCATCAGCGGGTGGTGCGGGTGACGGTGCGCATCGGGTCGTATGCGTCGGACAACTCGGGCACGCGCGGGGATGGCAATGTGCAGCTGGCGCCCGAGGACAACAATCCGGAGGCGTTGAGGTACGCGCTTTGGCTGGCGACGGACGAGGCGTACAAGGTGGCTCTGCGAGCATACACAGCCAAGCAGGCGACGCTGAAGCAGTTTGAGCAGCAGCGCAAGGAGCAGGACTTTGCCGTGGCAAAGCCGGTGACGCACATTGAGCCGGTGCGCACGCTCGATTTCGACGATCGGGCGAGGACGGAGTGGAAGCGACGCCTGGTGGAGGGGAGCGGCTTGTATGCGACCGACCCCGAGGTGCGGGGGTTCAGCCAAGACGTTCAGTACTCGACCACGAACTTGCGGGCGGTCGCGATGAACCGTTACCTGGTAAACACAGAGGGCACCACCTTGCGCACGGGATATACCGGGTATCAGGACAATATCTCGGTCGGTGGGCAGGCGACGGACGGGATGCGGCTGGGCCGGGACAATGGGTCAACAGCGGCGACGGCGGCGGAGCTTGAGACGTGGCCGGCGTTTCGCGCACGGATCGTTGCGGATCTGAAGAGCTTTCATGCCTTGACGGCCGCGCCTGTCGTGGCGGCTGACGATTATCACGGGCCGGTTTTGTTTTCGGGCGATGCGTCGGCGGATGTCTTGAACCGGCTGTTTGTGCCAAACATCGAGGCGGACCGGCCGGATCCGGGAACCACGGCGCGCACGCAGGGAACGTATACGTCGTCGTTGCACACGCGAATCTTGCCGGAGGTGCTTTCGGCCACGGACGATCCGACGCGGCTGAGCTTTGACGGCCGGCGTTTGCTGGGGTCCTACCAGGTGGATGACGAGGGTGTGCCGGCGGAGGTGGTGGATGTGGTCGAGGCGGGCAAGCTGAACAGCTACCTGATTGGACGGGAGCCAGTGCGGGATTTTCCAGAGTCGAATGGGCATGGGCGGGCAGCTCCGGGGCAGGCTGCGCGGTCCCATTCCGGGGTGATGGTGTTTCAGCCGTCGCCGGGGACGGATCGGCAGATGCTTTCGGATGCGGCGATGAATGACCGGCTGCTGGCGCTGGCGCGGGAGCAGAAGCGGGATGTGTACGCGGTCGATACCCTGGGCGGCGAACTGTCTCCGCGCGTGCTGTATCTGGTACATCCGGATGGGCGGCGGGAACTGGTGCGAGGTGCGACCTTTGACGAGCTGGACAATCGGAGCTTGCGCTCGTCGGTGGTGGCGGCGGGAGGAACGCCGTACCTCGCGAATACGCTTGGAGCGATTCCGCAGACGACGATTGCACCGGAGCTGTTGTTCGATGACATTGTGGTGAAGCGGGCGAGCGAAGAGCAGCAAAAGCTGCCGTATTATGCTCCGCCACCGGCGGCGGCTGGGGCGAGGTAGGGAAGAGGTCAGGTGGTGCATCCGGATCTGCGCAATCTTCAGCTGGGCGCGATGGTTTTGGTGTTTGGGCTCCTGTTTGCCGGGCGCCTGGTGAAGGGGTCGCCACGCCAGACTTCGGCCGGCTTGGCTTTTCCGCTGAAGCCGGTTGTTGTGTTTTCGCGGGCGGTAGCGCTGCCCTTGTACGCCTTTCTGTTTGCGTACCCATTGTGGATCTCGCAGCAGTCGATTCCACCGTGGTTCCTGGTCCTCTTATTTGTAGCGGTGGTGTTCGGGTTGTACCAGTACCCGGGGACGATTGTGCTGACGGATACGGGGGTGCTGCAGCGGTTCTGGCTGCGAGCGGAGAAGCGGATCGCGTACCCGGACGTGTTGAATGTGCTCTCCGCGGGCGGGGGTGCGGTGACGCGGGTGTTTGGCCGGGATGGTGTGCTGATTACGCACACGTTCAACCATTCGGGATCGGCTGAGTTTCAGACCGAGCTGGCGCAGAGGACGGGAAAGCGGGTTGTGCAGTAGAAGCTGGATGCTGGGATGGGGTGCTTGCGGCATGGGCTCGGTGGGTGGGTACGGGCGAGCTAGTCGGTGCGGGTGAGGTAGGGCTGGGCTTCGTCGGGCAGGTGGATGCTGTCGGCGACCTCGGCGGCGTGGGTCTTGTCGGCGAGCTTGGGGTTGATGCGCACCCACCATCCGGTGGGACCCTGGAAGGCGATGACTTTCGCGTCGATGTAGCGCTGGAGCAGGTCGGCTTTCTCCTGCTGGGCGTCGACCTCGGTGGGGAAGGCGCCTATTTGGACGCACCAACGACCACCGGGGGGCACGTTTGGCGCGAGCGGAGGTGCGTCAAAGGCTTCGACGCGGACCTTGACGACGCCGGCACGGTAGACTCCGGTGCTCTTGGCTGCGGCAAGCGAGAGGTCGATGATGCGGCCGCGGACAAAGGGGCCGCGGTCGGTGATACGAACGACGACGCTTTCGCCGTTGGTGAGATTGGTGACGCGGACGACGGTACCGAGTGGGAGAGTAAGGTGAGCGGCGGTCATGGCGTTCTGGTCGTAGACGGTGCCGTCCGCGCCTTTGCGGCCAGCGTACGGTGGACCGTACCAGCTGGCGAGGCCGACGGCGGTGTCGAAGGGCTTGCCATGGAGCAATGCCGGGCCGGGGGAAGGAGGGTTGCCGGGGGAGCGGGCAGTGCGAGGTGTGCGGTTTGGGGTGTCTCCGACGACGGCGGCGTCAGGGTCGTCGGGGATCTCGGTGTGGGTGTGCCGGGAGTTGCGGGAGGTGGTTTGCGATCCGGCGGGCGCCGGCGGGGGTGTGGAGGCGGATTGCGTGCGGTGATGGCAGCCGGCGGTGAGGAGCAGAAGGGGCGCGACGGCGGCCAGGAGATGGTGCGGGCGGACGCGGGAAATCTTGTTCACCGATCCGGTGTGTTCGGTTGGGCCGGCCTTGCCGGGCGGGTCTGGGCGGGTTCGTGGCTGTGAGGGCGGCCGTTGTTGTCGATGCGTTTGGCTAGCCGGTAGAGCTCGTCGGCCGCGGTCTGGAGGGCGACGGAGCTATTCCTCCGGACATCGGGCACGACCTCATCGTTGAGGAAGGCGATCGCTCGGCGGAGATCGTCTTCCACTCGGGTGGTCGCGGCCCCGAGTGTCTGCTCCCAACGTTTTCTGTCGTCACCGGCGGTCATGTGTTTTCTCCCCAAGACCTATAGTCCGGCGATCTCGCGGGGACGTCAACGGGCGGGACGGCAGAGATAGGGGCGGTCCCTTTTTGGTAAATGGAGGCTAGGCCCGGCCTGCTGAGTGGGCGGATGTGCTGGTTGGTGGAGCTCGAAAATAACAAATCCATGGACGAACGGGCTCATCTAACACATGCTCTGGGGCTTGCTTTGCAAGACGCTTTACAGCTTTTTAGTCATCTATGAGGTTCGTTTGCGCGCTTTTGGTGGTCTGCAGGATGGTCTTCGTGGATTTCAGGCTGTAGAACCGGTCATCTCTCTTCAGGGTCTGGCGGGAGTGTTGGCCGGGCTCTTGTGCTGGAACGACCGGAAGCCAGCGACGGTGTTTGTAGACGGGGCCGGGCCGCGGGAAGGGGGATTTGGAGGTTTGTTGCGAGGTTGGCCGACCTACCGGACCTATATGGCAATGGCGCGAAAGTTGTATTCGATGTGGAGTCCCCAACCGTTCAGATCGGCAGTTGCACCGTTCGCTGCATCGATTCGCCGTTCGCTACCGACCGCTTTCGGATGCGGAGGCGCCTGAGTAAGGTAAATAATGACGCGTACGTTTACCGGGCGGGAGACGATGCCGATGAATGTGTGGACTCGCTTCCGTCGAAACCTAATGCGAATCATGCTGAGGCGTTTTGGCTTGAGGCTAGCTCCGAGCCCGAACCCTTTCTAAGACATCGGACCAAACTTCCCAGGAGATTTAAACCTACATGGCCACTACATTGAAGCTAGCTGAGAAAGCTCTTACCGTTGCCGCCAAGGGTGGATGGGCGGCCTTCAACAAGCTTAATTCCTTCAGCCCGAACGCCTCGTTTACCCCGAAGTGGAGCGACAAGCCGCTGCTGAAGAGCTACGAGAAAGAGAAGCCGCCACTCGGCTGGCCGCGGACGACGGACTCGCTGTGCCCGAAGTGCATACCGGAGATCCGGCAGCAGATTGTGGATGGCAAGCTGCCGCACGAGATCCTGTTGAATGAGAAGGTTGGCGAGATCAAGGCGCAGATTATCGAGCGCAATGGCGAGATCCTGATGGTGAAGGATTGCCCGATTCACGGCCACTTCGAGGACGTGATGTCGATCGACACGGTGTTCTTCAAGCACCTTGAAGAGGTGTTTCCCGGCCGCGACATCCGCGCACACAACGACGAAAAGCTGCACAATCACGGGACCTCGACGGTGACGCACGGCCGCGGGTCAGTGTTGACGATTGATCTGACGAACCGCTGCAACATGATGTGCGATCCGTGCTTTATGGACGCGAACCAGGTCGGTTTCGTCCATGAGCTGACGTGGGACGAGATCAAGACCATGCTCGACAACGCTGTGACGATCAAGCCGCGGCGGCAGATGTCGGTACAGTTTTCCGGTGGCGAGCCGACGCTTTCGCCGTACTTCCTGGATGCGGTGGCGTACTCCCGCAAGGTCGGCTATACCTCGGTGCAGGCAGCAACGAACGGAATTGAGTTCGCCAAGTCGAAGGAGTTTGCGAAGGCCGCGGCCGAGGCTGGTCTGCGGTATGCCTACCTGCAGTTTGACGGGATCGGCAATGCAGCAAACTCGCACCGCAAGGTGGGCAATGCCTTCGACGTGAAGCTACAGGCCATTCACAATCTGCATGAGGCCGGCGTTGATATTGTGCCCGTGACGACGATCGTCAACGGCATCAACAATGAGCAGGTGGGGCGCATCATCGAGTTTGCGCTCGACAACCCGAAGAAGATCAACTTTCTTTCGTTTCAGCCGGTCTCGTTTACGGGCCGCGACGAGGAGGTGTCGGATGAGCGGCGTAAGGCGCAGCGCTACACCCTGTCGCACCTGGCCCACGATGTGAAGAACCAGACCGGCCTGGGCGAGCCGACGCGCGACTGGTTTCCTATCTCGTTCATGTCGACGTTTTCCGACTGGGCCGACCTCGTGCACGGGCCGAACCGCGACTGGGGTCAGCTCTCCTGCGGCTGCCATCCGAACTGCGGTATCGGTATGGCGCTGATGATCGACAAGGAGACCAAGGAAGCCGTGCCGGTGACGGCATTTCTGAATGCCGATCGTCTGGCAAAGGACGTTGCGCGCATCAATGACGCGGCGCGGGGCAAGTACCTTTCGATCCTCGGCGTGTCGCTTGCGCTGTTGAGGAACTACGA
The DNA here is from genome assembly GCA_964248505.1 of uncultured Acidobacteriaceae bacterium. Lineage (GTDB taxonomy): Bacteria > Acidobacteriota > Terriglobia > Terriglobales > Acidobacteriaceae > Edaphobacter. The sequence continues at coordinate 1,493 of CAXTYQ010000041.1, read as the reverse complement.
CCCGACCAAGGCGCCGACGAACTTCAAGATCATGGATTTACTGCAGAAGTTCGATAAGTGCTTTGGCGCGACGGGCAGGAACTACGGCAAGGTGACGGCAGACCGCACCATGGACGACATCAAGATGCGGCGTGCCGACCGTTGGAACTTCCTGTTCATCGCGGGCATGTGGTTTCAGGATCTGTTCAACTACGACTTCCGCCGGACCGAGCAGTGCATTATCCCGTACGCGACGCAGGAGGGCGAGATCAGCTTCTGCGCGTATAACACGGGCGTGGGCTGGCGCAACATCATTGAGAAGATGCACATGACCTCCACTCTGACGAAGTGGTATGAGGAGCATGGGCGGCACGAGATCTTCGCGGGCGGCAAAAAGGTCGCGATCGAGAAACAGGACAAGTACGATCTCGTCCTGAACGATGAGCACGTAAACGCGGCTGCGAACGACACGCATGAGAAGTCCGGTGTGGCCAAGAACGCGCGTGAAGAGAAGATTCGCGCGCGCGATGCGAAGCTGAAGCAGGATGCCGAGAACGCTCGCATGGCGAAGCTCTACCGCAAGGAGATCCTGCAGGAGCCGGAGCTGCCGGGCGGGTTTGTCGCGATCGGCGACATCGGCGGTCTGGGATCGGGCACGGGATCAAGCACAGGATCAGGCATGGGGGGAATCAAGCCCGCGCCGGCGCAGAACGTCGAAGTCGTCAACGCGATCCGAGATGAAGAGACGGTGGCAGGCGACTAACTCCCGGTCACTGCGAAGAGAAGGCCGCCAACGATGGCGGCCTTTCTTTGCTTGACCTGCGAGGATGCAATGGCATCCTGTCCTTTGAAGCTGCACCATCTTTACGTTTCTGGATCAGCCATCTTCCCCTGAGAGAGCGCGGGCATGACGCATTCTTTTCAAGCTCTCCCTCGCTCGACATTGCTCCGCCTTTGTTCCGAGCCGCAGTGCTCGCTCCGCCAATTCGTGCGCAACGTCTCTAAGCGACTTCTCCTCACACGCCAGTAGCGCGAGACCTTCGATCGCGGAGCACCGGACCACGTTTCCCTCGTCCTCTGCCAGCAGTTGCATCAGCCTTGCAGCGCGGAGCCGCTGTTCGCGCGTGTGGGCTGTGCGCGCTACGACCAAGCCGAGATGCCAGCGGGTTCGTTTTTCTGCGGGGTCCACGTCGGCGAGTAATCCGGCGAGTTGGTCGGCGTACCTCAAGAGGGGCTCGGGACTTTGTTCCGTTATGCGCCGGGCTACGTCTGCTGCGCGCTTTCTCTGCTCGGCGTCGATGCCGAATATGGCCTCGACGAGAGCCCACACTGCCGGCGGATGCGGCTCTACCTGACGGGCGACCTCTCGTGCACTGGAAAGGCTCCATCTGCCCTGGCCCAAAGCCCGCACCGCAGCGATTGCTCCAGCATCCATCTCGCGCAGCATACCAGTGCTTGCGCTAGACCATTTTACCCTGGGGTATAGGCCTAGAGTCTTTGCAGGCGCCTCGGTT